>WLHA01000247.1 GCA_009702955.1 Actinomycetota bacterium | reverse complement strand
GGAGAGCAAGTATCAGTTCCAACTGCACCAATCGTTTGGGGAGCGGCGGGGACCGATGCCCAGCATGCCTTCCTTCAACTCCTTCACCAAGGAACCGTGAATGTTCCAGTTGACTTCATTCTCGTTGCACGCGCTGCAGAGCCTTTCGGTGATCACCAGGACCTACTCTTCGCTAACGGAGTAGCGCAGGCCGAGGCACTTGCTTTTGGGCTTACATCTCAAGAGGTCGCGGAATCAGGGGTAGAACCAGCACTTGTCCCTCACAAAACTTTCGCGGGGAATCATCCGTCGAGTGTTCTGATGATTGAGTCGCTAGACCCATTCTCGCTCGGGCAGTTGCTCTCGCTCTATGAGCACAAAGTTGCTATCCAAGGTTTCATTTGGGGCATCGACTCTTTTGATCAGTGGGGAGTCGCTCTCGGCAAGAGTCTCGCTACAGACCTGATTGCTGAGCTTGAGGGTTCGACGATAAGCGTTGGGTCTGATGCATCAAGCGCTGCGTTAATTGCTAGATATCAATTACTTCGAGACTGAACTCAGCGCGATACGGCGTTCCTGGTTCTGCGACTGGGAAGAGGCCCGCACTTAAACCAGCAACCGGAACCACCATCGGCTCAGCACAGATAAAGCTCTCGCCTTCGGGTATCCAAATCTGTAGCGCTTCATAACCGCTGCCCAAATTAAGGCTGAGTCGCCGCTCGCTGCTCTCGATCACAAATTTGCGATCGTCTCCAAGAAGCAATAGGTCATCAGCCAATCGTTTGCCCAATAGCCCTTCAATTGCAGCCTGCTCTGAGTGCTCTTGGGTTGGGAGTCCACGATCGTCGAGAACCACGCGCATCGCTGATGGTCTCCGCACTCTCAACTTGTTGCGCTCTAAATTGGAGATTTGAAAATATGGGTGCCACCCAAAACATGCTGGCACCGAGGTCTCTCCAGAGGCGACGAGAGTTGTTGCAACTGAGAGAGTTGAGTCGCTTAGCTCCAACTCAACGCGCATTAGTGCAGCGAACGGAAACGCTGAGTAGGTGAGTTCATCCGCCGCAAGATCAAGCTCAAGCGCACAACTAGTAGCGGTCTCGCTGGTGACTACCCATTCCCCGCGTCCAGCAAGCGTTCCATGAAGCGGTAATGCATTTGCGTCTCGCTCGAACTCTAGGCCTGCAAGATCGACAGACAACCCAAGAGCAGAGTACTTATCGCTTCGCAGTCGATTCGCCCAAGGTGCGAGGATCGGCATCCCCCTCATACCGTCGACAGTGTGAACATCAACACAAGATGGCGGAGCGAGTAACTCATTTCCTCGATGCTTGATGGAGAGAATCGGTACTCCGAGTTCGGGAGCAGAGATGCACTCCAGGTTCCCGGCGCGAAGGGCAATGCTCACGCCCTCCACTCCACACTGGCGATCGAGTGGTCATGCGCCTTATGAACCACTAGGTCAGCATGTTCAGCAGAAGGAGCAATGTACTCGAGAAGATTCGGGTGATTAATTCCATACCAAAAACTCTCGGCCATCTCCCTGCGCTCACTCTCTGGAAACAATGACCAGCCGCTGTAGAAAGAGGTTGGATCGTCTATAGCGGCATCGCATATCTCTGAGAAGCGGGTTGCATACCAATTGATTAAGTCTGCTTCATCTGCATCCAGATAGATAGCAAGATCAAGGTGATCAGCAAACTGAAGTGCGTTGACACCCTCAATGATGCAGACGTCAGGTGAGCCGATGATGCGTCGCTCTCCTGCCACAACGTCATAAGCAGTATGCGAATACACGGGAACTGATGCAGAGTCATCCCCGTTTCGCAGCGCATCTATAAAAGCAACCACTGCGTTCGCGTCATAAGACTCTGGGAATCCTTTGCGCGACTCGATCCGCCGCTCAGCAAGCACGGCATTGGGGTAAAGAAACCCATCGGTGCCGACTACCTCTACTTGAAACTCTTTGAGACCCTCTACTAACGCCGCGGCAAAGGTCGACTTACCTACGGCGACAGATCCAGCGATGCCAATTACGACTGGCGCGGACCTCGCGTGCAGGCGGGTGACGCGCTCACCCAGCCCGCTCTCTAATAGTGAGGTGACCTCTCCCGACTCCACAGAGCGAGATCGTAGATGCAGGGCAGAGGTACCGGCAGCGGGGGGACACTGCCGGTACCTAGCCACATCAATTAGCCCTGCTGTGCTTGAAGTGCGATCTCGATCTTGACCTGCTTGCCGATGAGCACGCCGCCAGTATCCAAGGCCTGATTCCATGTAAGGCCAAAGTCTTCGCGGTTGAACTCTGCTGATGCCTCAAAGAATGCCTTGTCATTGCCCCAGGGATCTTTGGTGACTCCCAGGAACTCGACCTCGAGGGTCACCGGCTTGGTGTTCCCAAGGATCGTGAGGTCACCAACGACGCTCCAGAGGGAGTCAGTCTTTGCAGCCACCGAGGTTGATCTGAAGTTCAGGGTTGGAAACTGCTCTACATCAAGAAAGTCAGCGCTTATGACGTGTCCATCTCGCTGCTCGTGCCCAGTTGTAAAGGACGCCGCGGCAATCTCGACCACAACGCTTGAGTCCTCTGGCTTCTCGGCAACCTCAATGGAGCCGCTCCAGCCTGTAAATGAACCCTTAGTGCGCCCCACCATTAGGTGACGGACTGCAAATTCAAGGTGCGAGTGAGCTTGGTCAATCTCCCAAGTTCCTATTGTTGGAAGGCTTCTGCCCTCAATTTCACGAATGGTCTCGGTAGTCATTTATCTCTCCTATTTAGGGGAGTGCCCGGGGGGCGGGCACTTTTTATTTAGTTGCTTCTCTTGATTTAGTCGCTTTATTTAGTTGCTTGTTCAACTACTTTAACCCCTATTAGTTGATCTGTCAACTACTTGGGGCCATTTCGGAATAGGCTGTCGTGATGACACGTTGGTTAAGCATTGAAGAACAGGCTGTCTGGAGATCCTGGCTTGTTGCCACGAGCATGATGCGTGAGCGCCTGAGTCAGGATCAGGAGGAGGGATCCGGGTTCTCCGTTGAGGAGTACGGACTCCTAGTACAGCTCTCTGAGGCGGAGGGGCGCCGGCTTCGCATGAGCTCTCTCGCAGTGCTGGGCCTCTACTCGCGAAGCCGCCTTTCACACTCAATTTCTAGGCTTGTCGATAAGGGCTGGGTTACAAAGGAGCCCTGTGATACAGATCGTCGAGGCGCCTGGGCCGTACTCACAAAGGCCGGATTCGAGGCGCTTGAGGCCGCTGCCCCTATACACATTGAATCTGTTCGAGAGCATTTGTTGGACCCTCTAACCACCGAGCAGGTCGCTCAGCTTGGTCAGATATGCGCCACCATTGCTGAGCACCTATGCAGCATCGAGGGTGCCGATACAGCCTTAGCCCTGCGGGTAATGGGCGGCCCAGCTCCGGAGCCAAGCAAATAACGTTGATCTCTCGCAGAGCGCAGATATATCTACAAACTGAGGCTGGCCCTAGGAATAGGCCTTAGCCACATCCTCAGAGTTGTCTCAACGTTGTGAATTCACTCAAGTTTCTAGAGCCCGGGACCGAATAACGGACCTCAAGCAACTCAGTAAATAGCTGAGGCGCGGTCCACTCGGGAGTTACTGGTTCAATGAAGAGCACGACGGAATTGCGAGTATTGCGACGCCTAGGCATTGCTGCCTGCTGTGCCACCACTCTCTTTGGTTCGATCGCTGTAACCACACCG
>WLHA01000246.1 GCA_009702955.1 Actinomycetota bacterium | reverse complement strand
GGGGTTTCGGGGAGAGTCACAGGGTGCATCGTGACCGCTGCAGAGGCGAACTGCAAGGACCCCCCACTACGATGCTTCGCCATGCCCGATGCGAGATACCCACACAAGCCCTCAAGACGTGCCAGCGATGTAATTGGCTCGCTCTGGGAACGCATCTGCCGCCTTGGAGTCATTGGCACTGCGAGTCGCAGAGCGCAGCGCTTTGGTCATTTTGGTGATGCAAGTGCGATTCTCTTTCCACTCATTGCGCTATACGGCGAGAAATATATGCATCTCGGTGATCGGGTCATCATTGGGCCCCACTGCTCGATCTCCTGCGGCGTGGCGCCAGATCAAGTGCTTGCCCATGATGTAGTTCTACGCATTGAGGATGGGGTGTTGATTGGGCGCGGCAGCGGGATCGTGGCGCATGAATCAATCACCATTGGCGAGAATGTTTTTACTGGCCACAACGTCTACATCACTGATGCGAATCATGGCTACGAGAGTCTCGATGCGGCCATCGGTCATCAATTTGCCCCACCGCGCCCCGTATCTATCGGTGCAGGCTCATGGCTAGGGCACGGGACGATTGTTCTTCCAGGTGCACACATCGGAGAGCACGTCGTAATCGGTGCAGGCTCCGTTGTTACCGGTGTAATTCCGGACAGATGCGTTGCGGTAGGAAACCCCGCTCGAGTAATCAGGCGATGGGAGCCGGGCTCAGGCTGGGTTGCCGTGAGCCCGGGCTCCTAACGCACTAGTTCTCTAATTATTGCGGCCAATTATTTCAGCCAACTATTTCGGCTAACTATTTTTTCGCAGCCGGTGATGGGTAACTCGGCGGCTGTAGGTCTGCCGGAATAGTCGTGTAAATCGTTACAGACTTACTTGTATCAAATAATCCCGGGTCAGTTGTCGGCCATGTTCCAGGAAGGTAGCGCTTGCCACCTGAGACATATTCGTAGAGTCCGGTACCGGCGTTCCCAATCTCGTCCTCGCCTTTGGCGGTTGAATTCCACCATACGAGTGTTACGTCGTCAGAGCCGCCAAGGTCCTCGCCAGTTCCACTCCAAATGCCATGGCGTCCTCGAGAGTTGGTCGGGGAGAGTGCGTTGCCGCCTTGAACCCCGGCTCTAAATAATCCATCTCTGAAAGTTGAGGGCGTGAGATTTGGTCCGGCAAGGTTTACCCCTGCGAAGAACATCCCTGGAGGCCCCGAGATCACAGCAACATTGTTGCTTGGTGGGGGAGTTCCGAACTGCCAAACCCAGAGTGCGTACCAACCGGCAATCTCTTTGGTGGTGCGTGCAGGAATAAGTGAGATACCGAATGCGTGCTTCCACTGCTCTTGGTCGTAGATACGGCCAAATACTGCAGTATCCGCGTAGACAGTCGGACCAAGAATCCACTCGGGGTGGTAGTCCTGAGCTGTTGCCTCTTTGGTAAGTGAGAGAGGAGTGAGCGGGTCACCGTAGAAAATTACTGAGGTGACCTTGGCTGCTTTGAGCTTTGCGATCGTTGTGCGTGCGTTCTCCTGTGCACGTGCAAGGTCGAGGTAGTACTGAATGTCTGAGGCGAGCTTCACGTCGTTCTTCTTCATCTCAGATTTAAATGTTTCCCACGCGGAGCGTTGCTGCCCTGCTGGAGTGTCGTAGTGCACTGCGCCGAAGACGCGTGTCTTGGCGCGAGTGGCAGCATCGCCAGCCCACTGCGCCTTCTTGCCGTTTAACAGATTCCCAACCATCTGCGCCGCCAGGAGGCTGGCTTGCTCGGGCATTGGCCCTGTAGTCCAGAGGTACGGAGAGCGCTCTGAGGTGAACTCGATCCCGGAAGCAGTGGCGCAACCTAGGCAGACAATCTTTGCAGCAGTTAGCTCATCCGCAAATGCTTCTGTTTGGTTTGGCCCACCGAAGACAGCAAAGGGCTTCTTATCGATGATCGCCTTCGCGTCTGCTTTAGCAGCGACTGGATCACTTGGAGCGCCTGTTCCAATGTAGAAGTCGAGCGCCACCTTACGGCCGCTCATCTCTGCGTACTGCTCGAACATCTCCACCCAGCCGTTATAGGTCTGTTTGGTCAAACTGATGTCAACGTCAGAGCCCGCACCCTTGACTAGGGCCGCTTGCAGAGCGTCTTTGGCTGGATCGCCGATGTATGCCACAACGCTGATGGTGTCACCGGTAACGCCAGGTGACGTTGCCCCACCGTTGTCGCCGGTAAATTCCTCAACGCACATCGGCGCGTACTCTGTAGGCATCTTGACATTGCCAGTTGAGGTGTCACACTTCGCCCCGAAATCAACGGTCTTGCCGAGGAGCTTGGCCTTATCGGGGGTCATGGGCCCGGATTTAATGAGCGCTTCATTAGAGGCTGCGCCATGATCGGCTGGTGGCTTCGAGCCTGTGTCGCTCGACTTATTTTGCCCAACAGCGAAGACGACAAGTGCGATAACGACGACTGCACCAATAAATGGTGCGTAGCGACGAATGCCGCCTTTTTTAGGCTGGCTTGGCGTTGCTTCCATGGTTCCCCCCGGTTTGGTTAGCAAACATTTCAATTTTGAACTGAGTATTCGTTCGAACAAATTGGAGCGTACCCAGTTTTGCCTTCCGTGTCTCAGAGACTCATCTTGAGGCCGATCACGCTCAGAGGTTTACTCCCTCAAACTATGAAGTTGGTGTATTCCCTGAGCCAGATCTAGCAATCGCCGCCTCCGAGGTCCCGAGATAGCTCTCAACGACCACCGGATGGCTAACAACGTCCGCCGGGAGCCCAACGGTTACGACCTCTCCGAGGTGCAGCGCTACAAGGCGATCTGCAACCGAGGTTAGGAGCGGTAGATCGTGCTCGATAAGAAGGATTGTGGCCCCGAGGGTGTCTCTAATCTTCATGAGCAGCGGTCCGAGAGCCTCAGCCTCGCGCTGAGCGATGCCGCTTGAGGGCTCGTCTAGGAGCAGTGCGGTTGGGTGGTGTGCAAGAAGGCAAGCCATGTCGACAATGCGTCGGCTACCCGTCGAGAGTTCCCTGCAGAACTTGTCCCTAAAAGCCCCGAGCCCCATTAGGTCAATCAATTCGTCAACGCGGAGGCGAACCTGTGACTCTGAGTCTGAGACTGCTGGTAAGTGGAGTGCTGCTGCGATTGGATCGCGCACGGCTACGTGGCGCTCGAGTGCAACTGCGATTGTCTCGCTAACAGTGAGGCCTGGGAAAAGACGTCCGTCTTGGAATGATCGGCCGATGCCGTGACGCGCCCTCTGCTCGGCACGTTGGCTAGTTAGCTCTATCGGGCCTTCCTCCCCGGCGAGAATTACCCGACCGCTCTCGACGCGTATGAAGCCCGATATGGCATCGAAGAGCGTTGTCTTCCCAGCGCCGTTCGGGCCGATGAAGCCGAGAATCTCCCCTGCGCCAGCCGTGAAGCTGACGTCGCGTAGGGCGTGAATGCCTCCGAAGCGTTTAGAGATGTTCTGCACCTCGAGGCGCGTCGGGCGCTCTGCAACTTTGGCTACGTCGGAGTCGTGGCTGCGGGATGCAGCGAGTGCAGCGCCACGGCTTGCAGCACCCTCAAGATAGACCGAGCGAAGAATGTCAGGTCGCTCAAGTAGTTCAGCGGTTGGGCCCTCGAAACGAATCTCGCCCTTCTCCATGAAATACGCGCGCTGGGCGATAGTTAGAGCAACGTTTACCGATTGCTCTACGACGATGATTGTCGTACCTGCTTCTCGAAT
>WLHA01000245.1 GCA_009702955.1 Actinomycetota bacterium | reverse complement strand
GGCGGCGTTTGGGCTAGCGATTGTTGGTGTGCTTGTTCAGGCAGAGACACTCTCAACACGAGCCATAGTTCAGAAGCAAGCATGGACTGGCTTGTCTTCGTTGGGCACTTGGTATGTGATCCCAGCATTCGTGGCTTTTATAATTTTTTTGATCTCCGCAATTGCAGAGACGAATCACCCGCCATTCGACCTAGTTGAGGCAGAGCAGGAACTCGTTGGTGGTTTCCACACTGAGTACACCGGAATTCGATTCGCAATTTTCTACCTTGCCGAGTTCATGAACTTGATCACGATGTCTGCAATCGCCGTTACGCTTTTCCTTGGAGGGCCTGCAGGGCCAAGCCTCGGATTTCTCTCCGCTACTGGACCGGTCAACACTTGGCTCATGCCCGTGTTCTGGTTCGTAGCCAAAGTCATGGTGCTCCTTTTTGGAACGGTATGGCTGCGCGCTTCGCTACCTCGTCTGCGTTACGACCAGTTGATGGACCTTGGCTGGAAGTGGCTCATTGAGTTGGCCTTCATCTGGGTAATGGTCTCCGGCGTAATAATCGTCGGGCGCAATGAAGGTTGGAACCTCATTGCTGTTGTTCCGCTTGCGCTCTTAGGAGGTCTCGGCATCCTTGGAGTGCTTAGAGCCTCTATGCCTAACCGTTCAGAACTCGTTGAGGAGATCCTCTAATGGGGCGCTTTAGTGGTTTTGGTGTGACCTTCAAGCAAATGTTCAAGCCGCGCATCACCGGCTTCTACCCGAAAGATAAGCGCGAGAAGCCAGAGCGCTTCCATGGTCGCCATGTTCTAAACCGTTATGAAGACGGTATGGAGAAGTGCATTGGATGTGAACTCTGCGCTGGCGTCTGCCCAGCGAAGTGCATCTATGTGCGTGGAGCCGATAACCCGGCCGATTCTCCGGTCTCACCGGGGGAGCGTTTTGGTTTCGTTTATGAGATCAACTACCTACGCTGCATCCACTGCGATATGTGCGTAGAGGCCTGCCCAACTGAGGCTATTACTGAGACGAAACTCTTTGAGTTCTC
This sequence comes from Actinomycetota bacterium, assembly GCA_009702955.1. Classification (GTDB taxonomy): domain Bacteria; phylum Actinomycetota; class Acidimicrobiia; order IMCC26256; family IMCC26256; genus IMCC26256. The sequence goes on along the minus strand of WLHA01000245.1, from coordinate 2,690 downwards.
CTTCGCCAATCGTGCTGACGCGATCTACACCAAAGACGAACTCCTCGTAGATGACGAGGGGCGGGCAAAGCGTCAACCTTGGGAACTATGGCTAGGTGGGGAGGACGACAAGACCTCGGCGTGGATGCGCGCAACCTCGTCCTCGGGCGATGCTGATTATGAGGGTCGCGTCAACTGGTCAGGCGAACTTGGTTTTGGAGTGCGCGAACCAGAGCAAGGTCAGAGTCTCTGATGGTGACCTTGGTGCTATTCATTGTATTCGCGGTGCTCGCTTTAGTTGGAGCTCTCGGGGTTGTCATTTCTCGTAACCCAGTTCACTCGGCGCTTTGGTTAGTAGCGACCCTCCTCTCGATGGCCGGATTCTTTATTCTTGAGGGCGCCTACCTCGTCTCCGCTGTGCAGGTAATCGTCTACGCATCAGCGATTGTTGTTCTATTCCTCTTTGTCATCATGCTGCTTGGTGTCGACCGCGAGGAGTCCCTTGGTGACCCGCTAAAGGTCCAGCGCCCGGTTGCACTAATGCTCGGGCTTGTTGTCTTTGCGCTATTGATTGGCTTGATGGGTAATCATTGGGCAACAGGTGGCGAGTCTGTGACTGCAGCGCTTAATAGCCGCGACGGCGGAAATGTTGAGCGCGTCGCTCGCGAGATATTCACTACCTACCTCTGGCCGTTCGAACTCACCTCCGCCCTGCTAGTCGTAGCTGTGGTCGGCGGGGTAGCGCTTGCTCGTCGCTCACGCAGAGCAGAGGCAGCTAGCGAGGTGGCGCAATGATCGTTACCCCAACCTGGTATCTCGTCCTCGCGGCTGCGCTCTTCTCGATCGGCGCAGTTGGGATGCTTGTTCGACGCAACGTCATCGTCATGTTCATGTGTGTTGAGCTAATGCTAAATGCAGTGAACCTCACATTCGTCACATTCTCCAAGACCCTTAACGATCTATCGGGTCAGGTAGCAGTCTTCTTTGTTCTCGTAGTGGCAGCAGCCGAGGTAGCGATCGGCTTGGCGCTCATCGTTGCAATCTTTAGGCGGCGCCATACAGGAACTACCGCCGATGACATCTCTGAGTTGAGGGGCTGAGCGTGAATAAATCCTCAATGCTCGATTACATCTGGCTGGTACCGGCCCTCCCGCTCTTTGGCGCAGCACTTCTACTCGTATTTGGGAAGCGCATTGGAGAACCAATAGCGGGGTGGATTGCTACTGCCTTGATGTTCGGATCCTTCGTTGTCTCTATCTTCATGTTCGCCGCACTTCGTGGGCTCCCCTCGGGGGAGCACGCCCATACGGTCAAGCTCTTTGATTGGTTCGCCTCTGGTGGGTTCAAAGTCTCAATGGGCTTCCTTGCCGACCCGCTCTCTGTTACCTGGATTCTTTTTGTAACGGGCATCGCAACACTTATCCATCTGTACTCGATCGGTTACATGCATGGCGATGCTCGCTTTAGTCGCTTCTTCGCATACCTAAATCTTTTCGTTGCGTCCATGCTCATTCTCGTTCTGGGCTCTAACTTCCTAGTGACATTCCTAGGGTGGGAGGGAGTTGGTCTCTGCTCCTACCTCCTCATCTCTTTCTGGTTCGAACGTAACTCTGCTGCTGTCGCTGGAAAGAAAGCATTTGTAACGACACGCGTCGGCGACCTCGGTTTTATGATCGCGATGTTCTTGCTCTTCGCCAGCCTCGGCACCCTTGACTACGCAGCCGTAGGCGAGAAGATCGGTGGGCTCTCCGGTGGAACAATTACTGCAATAGCGCTCCTACTTTTCCTAGGCGCAATTGGAAAGAGCGCTCAGATTCCTCTGCACTTCTGGCTCCCCGACGCCATGGAGGGCCCGACCCCGGTATCGGCACTTATCCACGCAGCCACAATGGTTACCGCTGGAATCTTCATCGTCGCTCGTGCGCACCCCATTTTTGAAGCGAGCCAAGCGGCGCAAGACGTAGTCATGTGGGTCGGTGCGATTACTGCACTCCTCGCTGCAACTGTGGCTCTTGTTCAGACAGACATCAAGAGAGTTCTTGCTTACTCAACAGTTAGCCAGTTGGGCTACATGTTCCTTGCTCTTGGAGTCGGTGCTTACACGGCCGCTATTGGCCTAGTAGTTGCTCATGCCTTCTTTAAGGCTGCGCTGTTCCTTGGCTCCGGTTCGGTGATTCACGGGCTCGATGAGAATCAAGACATACGTACCATGGGGCGTCTACGTAAGTACATGCCATTAACCGGTTTTGGTTTCATTGTTGCGTGGCTTGCGATTGCTGGCCTTCCGCCATTTGCAGGGTTCTGGGCCAAAGACGAGGTACTCGCTAAGGCTTTCTTCCACGGCGACTACGCGGTCTGGCTCATTGGTGCCGTGGCGGCAATTCTCACAGCGTTCTACATGACACGCGAGACGTTCTTGGTGTGGTTCGGTAATGAGCGCTTCGCTGCAGTGAGCACCGAGACTGATGTAGATGGGGATGCGGCACACGCCGAGGCCCCTTCTGATTCACATGCTGAGTCACATGCAGCTGGAATGATCTCGACAGAGTCTCCGACAGTTGCTTACGGCACCGCCCCTGCCCCCGCGCGATTGACCCATGCTCCGCACGAGGCGCCCGCGACCATGACGATCCCTGTACTAATCCTTGCCTTACTTGCTGCGATTGGTGGCTTCATCATCCTTCCATTCAAGGGCTTTGAGTATTTAACGC
>WLHA01000244.1 GCA_009702955.1 Actinomycetota bacterium | reverse complement strand
CCGATCGCTGCCCACCTAGAACGCCACAATTCAGACATTCACAAACTCCTCGCGTTGAACGCACCTACGAAGGAGAGCGTAAAACGCAGAGGGCAGATCTAGATAGTGCCGTAGTCCCCTAATCCCTACTCACTGAGTTGCAGAAGCAATCGCAAATGGATTGCGTTAATGCAATGGGATTAAACGCTAGGAGGGGCATTAATCCTTGCCGCGCGAGAGAACCTCAATGAGATCCTCTACAGGAATCGCCTGCATAGTGGTTGTGCGCATCGTGCCTCGTGCAGCGAGTGAGACTGCAGCGGCTGCCATGGCCTTCTCATCTGGGGCCTCGATGATGTTCAAGAAGTCCCACTGCCCCATGAGTGCGTACTGCACTATGACCTTGAGCCCCATCGCCTCTACCTCTTGGCGGACTTGCCCAATGCGCTCTGGGTGTTCACGAACTGTTGCCCAGCCGTCAGGACCGAGTGTTGTAAGCATGCAGTAATAAGGCATGTGGAGACCCTAGCCCTGCGTGCCGAGCAATGCTTGCTGCACATCTTGGAGACTCTCAAATGGGAGAAACCCGACATTGTTTAGGCTGCACCATTTGGCAAGCCCGTCCTTGGCAAAGACCACATCTGCCAGCAGAGCTGCCTTACGGTCACTCGCTCCATCCCCAACAAGCACCGTCTTCTTTCCTGCCTGCGAAGCGGCCTTAACCGGGGCCTGTTTGCAGGTTCCACAGGAGGAGCATGCGCAGCAACGATCTTCGTAGGGGAACTCGAGGCGACCGGTATCCCAATCGACGCGGTTCGATATCACTCGCAGGCCGATAGCTTCGCAGACCTCGTGCACGGTGAGGCCGAATCCATCTGAGACGACAGTTACCTCAGCACCGCTTGCACGCAGGGCTTCGACGAGCGGCATGAAGCCAGGATCTAGTGGAACCTCGCGTGCAGTATTTATGAGTAGCGCTTCATCGTGAGGCAGTAGATCCCACTCGTCTATCAGACACTCTCTAGAAGGTATCTCGCCGCGTACATATGCCGCGTCAACCTCACGCCACCCATCTAAGCCATGTCGCTCTAATACGTAGAGACCGGTATCAGCAGTTGTAATTGTCCCATCGAAGTCGAGGAATACCGATAGGTGTGAAGGATTAAGGAGCACCCAAAGATGCTACGAGGTAATGAGAATCGAAGCCGATAGAGAGTGAAAAGACTCGGCCGAGCACACGACCGGACCTAATCACACTTATTTTCTAAGAGCATTAGCGGTTTGATTCTTCAGTGTCACACCCCTGTTTTATAGTCGAACATATGTTCGATGAACTTAAAAGCGTAGTCACCCTCCTCCGAGAGGTCACCTCACGTATTGATGTAGATGTGACTGACGGGAAGGGCGCGGCCGAGTTGGTGCGCATCGCTGAAGATGCTCGCAGGGCGGTTGATTCTCTGCGCACTGTGGCTGTGGGCCAGGTGGAGCGCACGAATGGCTGGAAGGGTGAGGGAGCGAAGAGCATCTCCGAGTGGCTCTCTATTGAGACCGACTGCCCGCACTATGAGGCCCAGACTGTGGTGGCGCTAGCTACTCAACTCCAGCACTTGCCGGTAACCCAGGAAGCCCTGCGAAACGGCACGCTCTCTAACGCTCAGGCTGTCGAGGTAGCACGCGGTGCGATTGTTGCACCTAATACTGAGACTCAGCTCTTGAACCTCGCGAAACACGCGACGGTGCGCGATCTGCGAGATGCATCTTCACGGGTAGTTGCAGCCGCCACAGATGAGGCAGAGCGACACAGGCAAGTTCATAAGTCGCGTTTCTTAAAATCGTGGACAGATATTGATGGATCGTTCAATCTAAAAGGTCGCATGACGGTAGCTAACGGTGCGCTTGTAATGGCAGCGCTCAAACCAATACAGGACGAGATATTTAAGGCGGCTCGCAAGAGCGGTGAGCATGAAAGACCCGAGGCCTATGCCGCAGATGCGCTAATGGCACTCTGCAGCAAGGTTAATAACAGAGCCTCGGGGTCAAACGCTGGTGCGAAGGCCACGGAGAAGAGGTCGAGTCGTCCTAACGCTGTGATCAATATTCGCGTCGACATAGATGCACTCAAGCGCGGGCATACTGAGCATGGCGAGGTCTGTGAGATCGCTGGCATTGGCCCTATACCGGTGGCTACCGCTACTGAGTATTTGGGTGAGGCATTCCTCAAACTCCTTGTAGTCGATGGAGTGGATATCAAGACCGTTTCGCATATGGGCAGGGCAATTCCTGCACCATTACGCACCGCTGTTGAGGAGCGAGATCGTGTCTGCCAAGTACCAACGTGTGACATGACCATTGGTCTAGAGATAGATCACATCAAACCCTTCGCTGAAGGTGGGGCTGCCAGCTTGGAGAACCTCGTGAGGCTCTGCAAGCGACATCATCTCCAAAAAACACATGATGGTTACAGGCTCAAGAGAATTGAAGCGGAGTCCGCCGAGAGCGAAGGTGCACGCGAGGCCAGGTGGGATTGGCGAGCACCACCCGATCTAAAACGCACGGGGTAACTGGCAAGTATTAGTTGAGCATGGGCCTGTTATGAAGCAGTTAGCAGGAATGGCCCAGCCTTTCCTCTAATCTCACCGGCATGACAGATACCTCACCTAGTCGAAGCGCGAGCGACTCCCCGATCAAGGTCACGATCCTCCCCCACACCCACTGGGACCGCGAGTGGTATGCACCGTTTCAGGATTTTCGCCATCGCCTTGTTCGGCTACTAGATGAGTTCCTGCCACGCCTAGAGGCAGACCCAAGTTATGAGCACTTCTTGCTAGACGGGCAGACCGCTGTGATTGACGACTACCTAGAGGTTCGCCCAGAGGCATCCGAGATTCTCGCCCGACTCGGCAAGAGTGGACGTTTAGGGATCGGGCCTTGGGCGATTCTGATGGATGAGTACATGGTCTCGGGCGAGACAATCATTCGCAACCTGCAGATGGGCATCGCACGCGCTGAGGATTTTGGTAGTGCGATGAAGGTTGGCTACTTGCCAGACATGTTCGGCCATGTCGCGCAGATGCCACAGATTCTTCGACTCGCTGGTTTGGATCAGGCAGTTGTCTGGAGAGGTGTTCCTAGCGCTATTCAGAAGACTGCGTTCTGGTGGGAGGCGCTAGATGGATCACGCGTTCGCGCTGAGTTCTTAGTTGGCTCCTACTCCAATGGGCGCGACCTCCCATCCAATCCCGCGACCCTTGTGCAACGAGCACATAACTACGCAAACGAACTCGGCGATGCTCGCTACCCTGGCGGAGGCATTCTGTTTATGAATGGAACCGATCACCAGATACCTCAGCCATGGCTAGGTGCTGTAGTGGCAGCAGCAAACGCTGAGCAGAGTGAGTACAGGTTCGAGGTCAATTCCCTAGCCGCGTATCTCGCAGAGCAGACGAGCGAGAACCTCCCGACATGGCGGGGCGAGATGCGCTCCGGAGCACGTGCGAATGTGCTCATGGGGGTTGCATCAAATCGCGTCGATATCCATCAGGCCTGCTCGGCTGCAGAGCGGATTATCGAACGCCGTTGCGAGCCGCTTCAGGCTCTCCACCTATCGAATGCAGATTATGCAAGCGCCGAGATGGATATTGCCTGGCGCCAGCTAATTCTCAATAGCGCTCACGACTCTTCTTGTGCTTGCAGCGCTGATGATGTCGTGGATGCTGTGATGGTCCGCTACCGAGAGGCACTCCACATTG
>WLHA01000243.1 GCA_009702955.1 Actinomycetota bacterium | reverse complement strand
GAGTCCGCGGTCAACGCGCTATGTAACTCAACTTCTTACCGAATGATTGTTAGCAAAAACGGTGCAGGTATGAGCCAGGGCCAGGCTGTCCTGATCTGGGGTGCGACCGGCGGAATTGGCGCATATGCAACTCAGTACGTGCTCAACGGCGGAGGTACCCCTGTAGGGGTTGTTTCCTCTCCAGAGCGCGCGGCGTTGTTGAACGAGATGGGGTGCGAGGCCGTCATCGACCGTCGCGCCGAGGATTACAAGTTTTGGAAGGATGACAACACCCAAGACCAGAAAGAATGGTTGCGACTCGGTAAGAAGATCCGCTCATTAGTTGGGCGCGATGTCGACATTGTTTTCGAGCACCCAGGGCGCCAGACAATGGGCGCATCTGTTTTCGTTGCTAAGCGCGGTGGAACAATTATCACTTGTGCTGCAACCTCAGGTTTCATGATTGAGTATGACAACCGTTACCTCTGGATGAACCTAAAGACGCTTAAGGGTTGCCACTTTGCTAACTACCGCGAGGCTTATGAGGCGAACCGTCTTGTCTGCGAAGGAAAGATTCACCCAACGCTCTCTAGAGTGCTTCCACTTGAGCAGACAGCAGACGCTGCACTGCTCGTCCATCGCAATGAGGTCGAGGGCAAGGTTGGCGTGCTTGCGCTTGCCCCTACCGAGGGACTCGGCGTAGCCAACCCGGAGATGCGTGAGCGTCTCTTGCCCCAGATCACCCTTTATCGCCGCTTCAACGGCTGAGGAGAGAGACATGGCATTTACTGAGATCGACCATGTAGCCATAGCGGTACGCGACCTTGAGGCCGCTATTGCTTATTACCGCGACACGTTCGGGGCAGAGGTAGAGCACCGCGAGTTTGTTGAGTCCGACGGGGTTGAGGAGGCGCTGCTTAAGGTCGCCGACTCATACATTCAGCTCCTTACCCCGACCCGACCCGACTCCCCGCTGGCCAAGGCGCTTGAGAAGCGCGGAGAGGGCATCCATCACGTCGGGTATCGCGTAGATGACGTGGCCGCGGCTCTAGAGCAGGTAAAGGCACAGGGGCACATGGTGATCGACGCGGCCCCGAGGCCCGGGAGCAGAGGCACAACCGTGGCATTTCTCCACCCGAAGACGGCCTTTGGAACCCTTATCGAACTCGTCCAGGAATAATCCGTTTAAGTATTCCCTATCGTCGTTGGGGCTAAACATGCGCGCTGACCGGTAACCTCGTCGCCTATGGCCGCAAAGAAAACCAAATCATCCGAGGCAGCTATCGCTGCCGCACCTGCGAGTTCCCCGACCCCGGCGACTCCTGCTCTTCCGATCGAGGCTCGAATTGAGCAACTAGCAGCACTGCGCGAAGCAGCCATGCATGCTGGAAGCCCCGCCTCCGTTGAGCGCCAGCACGCGCGAGGCAAGCTGACCGCTCGTGAGCGTCTCGACCTATTGCTCGATCCAGATTCATTTGTTGAACTCGACATGCTTGCGCGACACCGCGCACATGGTTTTGGAATTGAGAACACGCGACCTCTTACTGATGGTGTGGTTACAGGTTGGGGAACAATTGACGGCCGTAAGGTCTTCGTTTTTTCTCAAGACTTCACAGTCTTTGGTGGAGCACTCGGAGAGGTATTCGCCGAGAAGATTCACAAGGTCATGGACCTAGCTGAATCTGTCGGTGCTCCAATGATCGGCATCAACGACGGTGCTGGTGCGCGTATCCAAGAAGGTGTTGTATCGCTTGCCTCTTACGGCGGCATCTTTCACCGCAATGTAAAGGCCTCTGGTGTAATCCCGCAGATCAGTGTGATCATGGGCCCATGCGCTGGCGGAGCTGTTTACTCGCCAGCCATGACCGACTTCATCTTTATGGTGAAGGGCACCTCAAACATGTTTATTACTGGGCCTGATGTTGTTAAGTCGGTCACCGGTGAAGAGGTAACTCAGGAAGAGCTTGGTGGTGCACTTACTCACGCCACTAAATCTGGAGTCGCAAATATTGTCTGCGAGGACGAGGTTGCGTGCCTTGCTCAAGTTCGTTACTTGATGTCGTTCCTCCCAGCCAACAACCTCGAGGACGCTCCATACTTCGAGCCAGATGACGACCCGATGCGTGACTGCGATGCGCTTCTCGGATTGATCCCAGATGCACCTAACAAGCCTTATGACATGAAGAAAGTCATCGCGGACATTGTTGACGATGCAGAGTTCTTCGAGATAAATGCGCTCTGGGCAATGAACATTGTCTGTGGGTATGCACGTATCGGAGGCATGGTTGTAGGCATAGTCGGTAACCAACCGCAGGTACTTGCTGGATGTCTAGACATTGACGCATCTGAGAAGGCTGCGCGGTTTGTCCGCACATGTGATGCATTCAACATTCCACTCGTAACTTTTGTAGACGTTCCAGGATTCTTGCCAGGCACTGAGCAGGAGTACGGCGGCATTATTCGCCACGGCGCAAAACTTCTCTACGCATACTGTGAAGCCACTGTTCCGCGTATTCAGATCATCACGCGCAAGGGTTACGGCGGCGCTTATGTCGTTATGAACTCCAAGTCGATCGGCGCCGACCTCGCATACGCGTGGCCATCTGCAGAGATTGCTGTGATGGGGGCCCAGGGTGCTGTCAATATCATCTTCCGCAAGGAGATTGCTGAGGCCGGAGATAAGGGCGTCGAGCGCACTGCCGAGCTCATCGATGAGTACACCGAGCGCTTTGCGAATCCATACAACGCAGCAGAGCGTGGCTATGTAGACGATGTGATTGAGCCTCGCGAGACTCGCAGAGTGCTTGTGCGCGCTCTCGAGATGCTGCGCACGAAGAAGGAGCAACTTCCACAGCGCAAGCACGGGAATGTGCCGCTTTGAGCCCGCGTGCGATTCTTGGGATCAACGATGCTGCCTCCCCTGAGGAGGTTGCAGCGGTGCTCGCCACGATTGCGGTTATCGATCAGCAGTTGGCCGCGGGGATTGAAGAAGAGACCGCACCTGAGCTCTCGCAATGGGTTGTTATGTCGCGCCTCTCTGCTCGTAGATCCGCAATGCAGCGCGGGGCATACAAACTCTCCGGTCGCCTTCCGAGAAGGGCTCACGCATAATGGCTGAGATCATTTTCCCAGAGGTAATGAGCGTTAGTACGGAGAGCGTGGTTGTTACTTTCAGTACTGAAGGCGATGATCGTGTCGCCACTCGCGTCGGCGACGCTGAGGTAGTAACTACAGGTCCTCACCACCTAGCCCGTTTGACCGGCCTCGAGGCTGGTACGCATCATGAGGTCGAGGTTGAGGGGGCGCTCCCATCGAACGACCCACAGTTTCCTTCGACTGTGCGCACTCTCGAACAACCTGCTGGCAAGTTGCTTGCATCCATCGCAACCGTAAACGACGTCCACTTCGGTGAGACTGTCTGCGGGAGAATCCATACGGCCTCAGATGAGGAGATGGGTGCAGTGATGGGGCGTGAGGGCGAGGAGCCTTACCCTCAGAAGATGAATCGCGCAGCCATTGCCGAGATTTCTGCATTTGATGGCGATGCAGTGATCGTGAAGGGCGACCTCACGAATGCAGGGACATGGGAGGAGTACCAGCAGTTTCTAGATGCGTATGGGCAACTCGGTGACCGCATGTATCACGTACGCGGTAACCACGACGCAATGCTTGACTCCACGATGGCGCTCAACGGAGCACCGTTTGCAGTAGTTGTAAACGGCGTCACGTTTGCTGTGATTGACACGGTTCGCCCCGG
>WLHA01000242.1 GCA_009702955.1 Actinomycetota bacterium | reverse complement strand
TTTTCACCCGCCGATTATGGAGGAGCTAAAAGCAGAGGCTCGTGCACGCGGTCTCTGGAATCTCTTTCTCCCAAATGATAAGTGGGGACCAGGTTTAACCAATGTTGAGTACGCGCCCCTAGCTGAGATCATGGGGCGCAACTACCTAACGTCAGAGGCTACGAACTGCGCCGCTCCCGATACTGGCAACATGGAGGTGCTCGCAGAGTTCGGTACCCCAGAGCAGCAGGACCAGTGGCTCGTGCCTCTACTCGAAGGAGAGATTCGATCTGCTTTCGCTATGACCGAACCGTGGGTTGCATCGAGCGACGCAACAAACATCACGAGCAGCATCGAGCGCGACGGAGATCACTACATAGTCAACGCCCATAAGTGGTGGACTAGTGGTGCGCTCTCTCCTCGCTGCAAAGTTGCGATTCTCATGGGGGTATCAGACCCCAAAGCAGATCCGCACCGTCGCCATTCTCAGATCCTCGTACCGATGGATGCTCCAGGGGTCACAGTCGTTCGGGGCCTAACCGTCTTCGGGCATGACGCAGGTGCCGGCCATGCTGAGACACTCTTTGAGGATGTTCGACTCCCCGCCTCCGCCATCATCGGTGGAGAGGGCAACGGCTTCGCTATCGCCCAGGCCCGCCTTGGGCCCGGGCGCATCCATCACTGCATGCGCGCCATTGGGCTTGCAGAGAAGGCGCTTGAGCTCATGTGCATGAGGGCGCAGATGCGTGTTGCATTTGGAAAGCCTCTTGCTGATCAAGGTGTTGTTCGTGACCGGATCGCAGAGAGCCGCATGGAGATTGAGCAGGCTCGTCTGCTCACGCTCAAGGCTGCGTGGTTAATGGATACGGTCGGCGCAAAGGGAGCGCGCATCGAGATCTCGGCCATCAAGGTCGTTGCTGCTCGCACTGCAACCAACGTCATCGATCGCGCCATCCAGCTCTTTGGTGGCGCCGGAGTATCGAGTGACTGGCCGCTCGCCGACATGTACGCGCACGCACGTACTCTCCATTTGGTCGATGGCCCAGATGACGTGCACAAGATGCAGATTGCTCGACGCGAGATAGCGCGCTTCGAGTCACTTCGTCCCTAACAAAGAGAAATATCCAGATTGATTATGCGGGTCAACTGATGACAGACACACTGTGAAAGTGCGTATTGGTTTTGCCCCGGGGGCTCGCGCCGGTGTGGATGCTGCCCGCTTTAGGGAACTAGTTGATGGCCTTGAGGACCTTGGCTTTGATTCACTCTGGCTCTCCGAGCGCGTATCTGGAGATGCCCCCGACCCAGTTATTGCGCTCGCTGTAGCTGCGGGTCGCACGAAGCGAATGAAGTTGGGCACAAGCGTGCAGGTGCTCCCAGGGCGCAATCCCGCACTCTTAGCGCAGAGCCTTGCTTCCCTAGACATGCTCTCGAATGGTCGCTTCTTACCGGGCTTTGGGCTCGGAGCCGTCGACCGCGCGGAGCAGCAAGCATTTGGGGTTACGCGCGAGGAACGCGCGCCGTGGTTCGACGAGGCAATACCGCTTCTTCGACGCATATGGAGCGGGGAGAGTGTTGATCATGACGGACCAAGATTTCACTACGAATCGCTGCGCGTTCGGCCCCAGCCGATCCAGCAACCTTTAGAGATTTGGTTTGGGGGTAAAGCCCCTAGCGAGCTACGAAGAGTTGGCCGACTCGGAGATGGTTGGCTCGCATCCTTTGCGATGCCTGATGACTGCGCAGCCGGGCGCCCGATAGTTGAGGCAGAGGCGAGCGCCTTTGGCCGGGCAATAGACCCAGAGCACTTCGGGGCGATGGTCTTCTACACCGACTCGAGAATGCCCGATGCAGTCGCTGCAATGATCTCGAAGCGCAACCCGAGTGTTGACCCTCACGACCTTGTTCCGGCAGGGCTAGCGAATCTTCGCAAGCGATGCTCAGAGTTCATAGAGATTGGGTTCTCAAAACTCGTAGTGGTTCCGATGGATGCTGCGAACGAGAAAGAAGGCTCGTCGCTAACAGATCTTGCAGGGGCAGTACTAGATCTTCAGACCTAGATACAGCGCTCCTAGATACAGCTCTCCATAAAGGCCCGAAAGCAGTTTTAGAGAGTGATTACCTCTAGCGCCCCATCAGCGTATTGAGCCCTCAATACCTTTTTATCGAACTTCCCTACACTCGTCTTGGGAACTACCGCAATAAATGTCCAGCGCTCTGGGAGCTGCCATTTTGCAACAGCACCGGTTAGGAAGTCACATAATGCTCGAGCATCTGCGCTAGCGCCCTCCTCTAGAACAACGCAGGCAAGTGGGCGTTCGTCCCATCGGGCATCTGGAACAGCAATGACAGCAGCCTCAACTACCTCGGGGTGCTCCATAATTGCGTGCTCTAGCTCTACCGAAGAGATCCACTCGCCACCGCTCTTAATGACATCTTTTGAACGGTCTGTTATCTGAACAAACCCGAGGCGATTCACATGAGCGACATCGCCTGTGCGCAGCCATCCGTCATCGAATTTGTCGGTCGCATCGTCTAAGTAATACGAACCTGTGATCCAGGCTCCGCGAACTTGAATCTCGCCTACTGACTCGCCATCCCATGGGAGTACCGAGCCATCGTCTGCAACAACGCGCATCTCCACACCTGGGACAACGCGCCCAGTATGCGCACGCCACCACATTCCATCCTGGGTCTCCTCTAACGACCCGCCATCGCCTGGGCCCGAGAAACCGTTCTCAAAGTCATGCGGTGGGCGCGCAATCGCTGCGAGCGGACTCGTCTCGGTCATTCCCCATGCCTGGAAGAGCGTGATTCCAAACTCCTTATCGAACGCCTCAATCAACGAGCGAGGAACCGCAGACCCTCCACAGATAATTGTGCGTATTGAAGAGAGGTCTACGTCAGCAGTACGCGAATACCTAAGAATGTCAGACCAAATTGTTGGGACGCCCGCAGAGTAAGTCGGGCGGGCATCGCGAATGAAGCGCGACAGAGGCTCAGCCTGCAGAAAACGAGCAGGCATCGCTAAATCAGCACCGACCATCCATGCTGCATAGGGCAGTCCCCAAGCATTTGCATGGAACATAGGGACAATCAGAAGAATTCTCTCCTCTTCAGCAATAGCGTTGGTCTGCTTAAAGCAGGCGGCCATCGAGTGAAGAACAGTTGACCGGTGTGAGTACACGACGCCCTTGGGGTGCCCTGTAGTGCCGCTGGTATAACACATCGCTGCGGCAGAGCGTTCGTCTACCTCAGGCCAATCAAACCCAGGCTCCTCTTGCGCAAGGAGATCCTCGTAGCGAAGGACATCGGCACCTCGACCAGCAGCCTTCGCACCAGCGAGGAGCGGAGCAAGAGCGTCGCTATCTGCATCGCCGATCAAGATGTAGTGCTCCACAGTCAAGAGTTGGTCGGCTAAAGGCGCGATCAACGGAAGCAGGCTTGCATCCAAGATAATGATTCGGTCCTCGGCGTGATTGACGATGTAGGTCAGCTGCTCTGGAAAGAGCCTCAAGTTAAGTGTGTGTAGCACTGCACCCATTGCAGGGATTGCAAAGTAAGCCTCAACGTGCTCTTGGTGATTCCAGCAGAGAGTCGCAACCCTGTCGCCATCTCCAATACCCAGGCGCTGCAGCGCCGACGCGAGAAGCTCTGCCCTATCGGCGACCGCAGTGAAGGTAGCGTTACGGCTTGATTCGCCCTCGAAAGTAATAATCTCGCCATCCGGATGCACGGCGCGACCGTGGCGAAAAATCATTCCGATTGTGAGCGGAAAATCCTGCATTGTGCTGA
>WLHA01000241.1 GCA_009702955.1 Actinomycetota bacterium | reverse complement strand
TTCAGATTGTTATAGATCCAGCGACACCAGCGGGCGCAGACTCTTCAAGAATCAGGTCTGAGTTCGTGCTTCAAGTCACCGGTGTAGTGCGCCCTCGCCCGGGAGGAACTCTCAATGTTGACCTACCGACCGGCGAGGTGGAGGTAGCAGCGGAGTCAGTTGTGATTCTCAATGAATCAGAGCCCCCTCCCTTTCCATTAAACGATCGCGCGGATGGAGTTGACGAGTCGCTTCGGCTCCGACACCGCTACCTCGATCTCCGACGTGGAGCAATGCAGCGCAACCTGCGACTCCGTGCCGGGGTAAATCGATCAGTGCGCGCAGTTATGGATGCCCAGAACTTTGTAGAGGTTGAGACCCCAATGCTCATTGCCTCTACACCAGAGGGAGCACGCGACTTTGTCGTCCCTTCGAGGCTGCACCCTGGTGAGTTCTATGCCCTCCCGCAGAGCCCACAATTATTCAAACAATTATTGATGGTAGGTGGACTCGACCGCTACTACCAGGTTGCTAGGTGCCTGCGTGATGAGGACCTGCGCGCCGACCGACAGTTCGAGTTCATGCAACTCGATGTAGAGATGTCATTTGCTGATGCCCAGGATGTAATGGATGTCGTTGCCCTCGCAGTCGATGCAGCGGTAGTTGGTGCAACCGGAGTAAGCATCGGAGATATCCCATCGATTACTTGGCAAGACTCAATGGAGCGCTTCGGTACAGATAAGCCCGACCTTCGATTTGGTATGGAACTGATTGATCTCGCGTCGGTCTTCGCCTCGACAGAGTTCCGCGCGTTCCAGGCAGACGCAGTTAAGGGCATATGCGTTGCAGGCATGGGCGAGGCGTCGCGATCTACCCTTGACGGCTTAGTCGACCGCGCGAAGTCGCTTGGCGCCCAAGGTTTGGTATGGATGCGTGTGCGCGATGGTGGAGTGCTTGAGGCGCCCGTCGCTAAGTTCCTCTCCGAGGAGGAGCAGGCGGGTGTCGTTGCGACTCTCGGCGCGGTCTCTGGCGATCTTGTTCTGATTGTTGCTGGAGAGCGCCGCATGGCGAACGAAGTGCTGGGCGCACTTCGACTTGACCTAGGTAAGCCCCCCGTTAATTTCTCTGAGACTGAGGGTGGCCCAGCGCTAATGCGCTTCGTCTGGGTAACCGACTTTCCGCTATTCGAGAAAGTTGATGCATCTGGGCGACCAACCCCCGCCCACCATCCATTTACGATGCCCCATCTCGACGACTTAGATCTCTTGGACGGCACAGGCGATGAACTCCTCGCAGTGCGTTCGCAGGCCTATGACCTCGTGCTCAATGGATGGGAACTCGGATCGGGGAGTGTGCGAATTCATCGTGCCGATGTTCAGTCACGGATCTTTGCTCTCCTTGGCATTGATGCTCAGGAAGCACAGGAGCGCTTTGGATTCTTGTTAGACGCCTTCAAATTCGGGGCGCCTCCGCACGCAGGTTTCGCGTTCGGTATTGATCGCCTCGTTGCGCTTCTCGCAGGCGAGGAGAACATTCGAGAGGTCATTGCATTCCCGAAGACTCAGTCTGGCTCCGACCCGCTTACCGGTGCACCCGGCCCGCTTGACCCAATTCACCTACGAGAGCTCGGGCTTGCTCTGCCAGCCCGCCCCAAGAAATAGGCGCTCTAGCGCATTTAGATGACTAAGGGTGGGGGCGATTCAGCTCCCTAAGCGCGAACCGTCACTAGGTCGGTAGGGTCACGTCCGTGGGCGATGATCTTTTTACTGCAGCAGCCGAGGAGCGTTTACGTCGAAGAGCCCCACTCGCTGCGCGCCTGCGCCCTCGAACTCTTGATGAAGTAGTCGGCCAGCAGCATCTCCTCGGCCCCGGGAGGCCGCTACGCGCGTTGATCGAGGCAGATCGACTCTCCTCGGTAATCCTCTGGGGTCCACCTGGAACTGGAAAGACCAGCGTTGCGCGACTCACGGCTCATGCGACTGCTCAAGCATTCGAGGCCCTCAGCGCGGTTACCGCAGGAGTCAAGGATGTCAGAGAGGTAGTAGAGCGTGCACGAGATCGCCTTGGTCAGCGCGGGCAAGGAACAATTCTTTTTCTCGACGAGGTTCATCGGTTTAACCGCACTCAGCAAGATGCACTGCTTCCCCACGTCGAGGAGGGGCTAGTCGTCTTAGTTGGAGCAACAACCGAGAACCCATATTTTTCGCTAACAGCTCCGCTGCTAAGCCGATCCACGCTCTTTCGTCTTGAGCCGGTACCAGCAGAAGCCTTGCGCGAATTAGTTGCTCGCGCCTTGAGCGATAGAGAACGCGGCCTAGGCGATGATGAGTTGAGTATCTCAGCGGATGCAATGGAGCACCTTGTCGACCGAGCAGAGGGGGATGCGCGACACCTGCTGACCTCCCTCGAGGTTGCGGCCGCTCTTACTTGCGAGTCCGCAACTAAAGAGATTTCGCTTGAGTGTGCAGAGGCGGCGTTAGCGGCGCGAGCGATTCAATATGGTGCTGATGAGCACTACGACATCATCTCCGCATTCATCAAATCAATTCGAGGATCTGACGCAGATGCCGGCCTCTATTGGCTCGCTCGGATGCTCGAGGCAGGCGAGGATGCGCGTTACGTAGCGCGCCGGTTAGTGATACTCGCCTCAGAGGACGTAGGTATGGCTGACCCTCTGGCCCTGCCATTGGCGATGGCGGCTGCTCAGGCGGTGGAGTTTGTTGGGCTACCGGAGGCGCAACTGAATCTCGCTCACTGTGTCGTTTACCTTGCGAATTGCCCTAAATCAAACTCCGTCACGTTAGGTATTGGGGCGGCCACCTCAGATGTGCGGACCCTCCCAACTGGGATGGTTCCGGCTCATCTGAAGGACGGGCATTACAAGGGGGCGAGCGCCTTAGGCCATGGTGTTGGCTACGTGTACCCTCACGACAGACCGGGAGCATGGGCAGATCAGGAGTATCGGCCCGAGGAGGTTGCTTCTCAGATCTACTGGCGCCCGACAGGGCATGGGCGTGATGTGGCCAGACTCGGTACGGTTGAGGCTGCAGATCGGGCTCTCCCGGGAGCTAGCAAACAGGATCAGAAGAGAGAAGGGTTAAGCGATGAGCGCATCTGAGTGGCTAGTCGCGGTAGCAACGGTGTTGCTTGCTGTGCTTGTAGGCGCGCTCCTCCTAGCGCTGTTGCAGGTAATCGCGACGCTGAGAAACCTTCGCCGAACCGTCAACGACTTACGGGTTGAGACTGTCGGGATGATCTCCGAGATGCGTCTCGCTGTGAGGGACGCCACCTTTGAGGTAGATCGTGTTGATGCCCTACTTACGACAGCGGAGTCTGTTGGGGAGAACCTAGATTCAGCCTCACGGCTCTTGAGGCGTACCGTCTCAAATCCCGTTGTAAAGGTCATTGCGTTTAGTGCCGGGACCAAACGTGCAGTAGCTCGGCTACGTAAATCAGATGGCCGAACCGGTCGCCCCTCAGATCGTCGCGGAGCGTAAATGTCGTGGCGACCCTAAATAACTGGCCACCTCAAGTCGGCAACGTTGAGATAGTGATTACAGATATAGAGATAAAGATAGATATGAAAACCAAGATGGAGATATAGAGATGGTCCCTAAAAGAGCGTTCTGGGCAGCAACCGGATACGCAGCTGGATTCGGCACCTCAATCTGGGCAGTTCGTAAGGCCAAGGCAGCGGCACGTCGATTTACCCCCTCCGAGGTAGTAACCCGCACAGCTGCCTCAGCCGGTGCAACCAAGCGCAGAATCGGCGATGCGCTGGGCGAGGCGTTCGTGGAGGGTC
>WLHA01000240.1 GCA_009702955.1 Actinomycetota bacterium | reverse complement strand
TCGCAGATCAATGCCGCATACAGATTGATCGCCACATCACGGGTAAGCGGAATACCGAGCATCGATAGGAGCCGGCGCACCACTACCCCAGTTGCTGCAGCATTCGGGTCGATCACATTGATGGTTCCAAAGCGCGTGTTGGAGACGTGGTGATCGAGCACGATCAACTCTTGTGCCGACTCTGCCGAATGCGTTAAGCCACCAAGACGGTCGATCGAGCCGACATCGAAGGTAATCATCAAGCGAGGCTCCGCAGGGTATTCAGACGGAGGGGTAAGGGCATCGAGGCCGCTCAATCCCCGGTAATGATCTGCGACGGCAAACGGCTCGGAGAATGACGCAACCGACTTACGACCCTGCGAACGAAGCGCCAAATGAAGTGCAAGCATTGACCCAAGTGCATCCCCATCGGGCGTTACATGACAGGCAAGCGCAATCTCTTCGTCGGTCGAGAGTATGGCTTCAACCGCTAGAGCTAGCGAGGCCTCGATAGACGCGTCGATCGTTTTAGTCATGCGCTTGGATCAGGAGTATCGGTTACGTCGGTAACGCTCTCGGCATCTTCGAGTGCGCCTAGCTGGGCTGCATCTTGGGCCGCCTCTTGGGCCGCTAACGCGTTGGCCTCAGCAGTTGCTTTCTCTTGGTCTTGTATTCCGCGAAGAATCGCCTCTATTCGCAGCCCCTGCTCTAGGCCTGGGTCCTCAGCGAAATGCAGATCCGGCAGATACTTCATGCGCACTTGGCGCCCTAGCGTCGCGCGTAGGAGCGACTTTGCTGCCTTGAGTCCAGCCGCCGTATCTATGTGCTCCTGCTCGCTACCGAGCACCGTATAGAACACATCGGCATGCCGAAGATCCGCAGATACATCGACACCAGTAATGGTCACGAAGCCAAGGCGCGGATCCGAGAGCCTCTCGAGTTCCTCTGCAATTACTTGCTGAACAACCTCGTTAACACGCGCTGAACGCGGGTACTGCCGAGGCGTGTTACGTCCGCTCACGACTTAGCCTCCCCGTCGCC
Organism: Actinomycetota bacterium; assembly: GCA_009702955.1. Classification (GTDB taxonomy): domain Bacteria; phylum Actinomycetota; class Acidimicrobiia; order IMCC26256; family IMCC26256; genus IMCC26256. Next base: position 2,770 of record WLHA01000240.1, on the reverse strand, counting down.
TTAACGCCACTCAGGACGTTCGGGCGATCTCCTTAAGCTCGAAGGTCTCGATAATGTCGCCCGGCTTGAGGTCCTGGAAGTTCTCGAGACCAATACCGCACTCGAACCCATCGCGCACCTCTCGTGCATCTTCTTTGAATCTACGCAGCGATGCAATCGAGCCCTTCCAGATGATCGTTCCCTCACGGAGGAAACGCACCTGCGAGCCACGAGTAATGACACCGTTACGCACAAAGCATCCAGCAATTTTTCCGATACGCGGCACTGAGAATATTTCTCGTACCTCTGCGTCTCCGGTGACAACCTCTTCGAACTCTGGCTTGAGGAGACCAAGGAGTGCCTTATTGACGTCATCAAGAATCTGGTAGATGACCTCGTATAGGCGCATCTCAACTTTTTCGTGCTCAGCGAGTGCTCGTGCCTTGCGGTCTGGCCGGACGTTGAACCCGATAACGCTTGCGTTTGATACAGCTGCAAGGTTGATATCTGACTCACTGATTCCGCCGACTGCACGGTGAACAAACGAGAGGCGAACCTCTTCGTGCTCTTGATCCAGTTTCCTAAGAGCGTCAGTTAAAGCCTCAAGCGAACCCTGGACATCAGCCTTCAAAACAAGGTTCAACGTAGCGGTCTCGCCGCGCTCAACCATTGCGAAGATATCTTCTAGACGTGCTCCACCAGCAAGGATGGTCGGGTGGGTCATGTTCGAAGCACGGCGGCGACGTGCGCGCGCCTCAGCGACGGTGCGGGCCACTTTGTCGCTAGGTGCAACACGCAGCTCATCACCAGCAAGCGGAACAGCATCGAGACCAAGAACCTCAACCGGAGTTGAAGGACCAGCCTCCTTAACGCTCTCACCCTTGTGGTTGAACATTGCACGAACCTTGCCCCAACCTCCACCAGCAACGATGGGGTCACCGACACGCAGTGTGCCGCGCTCGATTAGTGCAGTAACAACAGGGCCGCGACCTTGGTCAAGGTTCGACTCAAGCACGAATGCTCTAGCAGGAGCAGTGGGATCCGCGCCTAGTGGCGGGTCATAGAGCTCTGCCACTAAGAGAATGGACTCGAGGAGCTCGTCGACTCCTAGGCCCTCCATCGCAGCTACTTCGTTAACAACTGTGTCGCCACCCCACTCTTCAGGGACGAGACCTTGCTCTACTAGCTGCTGCTTAACGCGCATTGGGTCTGCATCAGGGCGATCGATCTTCGTGATTGCAACAACGATCGGAACCTCGGCAGCTCGCGCGTGAGCAATGGCCTCAATGGTCTGGGGCATCACACCGTCGTCGCCAGCCACTACAAGGACAGCGACATCCGTTGCGAGCGCGCCGCGCTTACGCATTGCGGTGAAGGCCTCATGCCCTGGAGTATCGATGAAAGTAATAGGAGTATCGCCGTAGAACGCTTGGTATGCGCCGATGTGCTGGGTAATTCCGCCTGCCTCACCAGCAACCACATTTGCCGAACGAATCCGGTCAAGAAGTGTGGTCTTACCGTGGTCTACGTGACCCATAACTGTGACGATTGGTGCACGTGGCGGAAGCACCGCGTCTTCATCGTCGTCGTCCTCAAGGAAGAGTTCCTGCAACTCGCGCTCAGCCTCTTGGCCGGGCTCAACAAGCAGAACCTCTGCGCCGAGATGCTCAGCGATTAGCTCGATCATCTCGTCAACAAGCGACTGCGTACCGGTGACCATCTCGCCTGCATCAAAGAGGATGCGGACAAGGTCGGCACTAGTGCGGTTTAGTCGCGGAGCGAACTCTTGGATTGTGATGCCGCGTGGCACCACGATCTCGCCCTCAGGTACAGGAGCATCGCTTGGTGTGAGGCTTGGAGCCGATGCGGGCCCAAGATCCTCTATGCCGCGACGACGACGCTTCTTACGACGAGGCCTCTGCCCTGGGCCACCACCGGGACCACCACCTGGGCGTCCACCTCCACGTCCTGCAAAACCACTGGGCCCACCGGGACCGCCACCTGGAGCACCGCCACCTGGAGCACCGCGCCCTGCACCAGGGCCTCCGGCCCCACCACCAGGAGCACCTGCTGAAGAACCTGGTCCACCTCTATATCCACCCGGGGCGCCTGCGCCTCCAGAGCGAGGGCCACCTGTCGCGCCGCTGCGCGCTCCACCGGGAGCACCGCCGCCTGCATTGCGCCCGCCGCCCGGGGGTGGAGGAATGCGTCGCCCAGCACCCGGGGGTGGTGGGATCGGCTTCCCTGAGACACTGCGCATCGAGGCTGGAGCCGATGGGGCCTCAGGCTCCGCCGCTGGGGCGGGAGCAGATGGAGTGGCAGTCGAGGAATCGGCTGCTTCGTTAAGTGCTGCGGCTCTAGTTGCAGCAGCAGCCTCGGCGGCTGGAGTAGATACCGCGGGAACTGCAGCGGAGACTGGCTCGGCCACGGGTGCTGCGGGTGCAACCGCAACAGGTGCCGGCGTCTCCACAGCAGGTGCAGCGACAGGCGCCACGGGAGCGGCTGGTGCCGGCGCCGCGGTTGCGCCACCGGATCGAACAACACGAGATACGCGCGCAGGTGCAGCCTCTTTGGCTGGCGCAGCGACAGGGGCCACTGGCTCTGGCTTTGCCTCAACAATTGGGTCGCGGCGCAGTCCGAGTTCGTCAGCTCGTCGGCGCGCGCGGTCGGCAGATGGGTCGTCGATGCTCGACGAATGACTCTTAACGCCGATCTTCAGCTCCTCGCAGAGCTCAAGCACAACATGGTTCTCTACGCCTAGCTCACGAGCAAGTTCGTAGACCCTAATTTT
>WLHA01000024.1 GCA_009702955.1 Actinomycetota bacterium | reverse complement strand
CTCGAAGAGCAGGGCGTGACTCTCTAATGCTTACAGTTGACTTTGACCGCATAGGTCTACGCACCGGTGACCGCATCCTCGACATGGGTTGTGGTGGCGGGCGCCACGCGTTCGAGGCTTGGCGTCGAGGAGCAACAGTTGTTGCACTCGATTACTCCGAGTCCGAGCTAAAAGACGTTCGTGGAATCATCGGCGGCATGATCGCTGCCGGCGAGATCCCCGGGAACCCAATGGAGGCAGCAGGCGGCGTATGCAACGGCGATGCGCTCAACTTGCCGTTCCCTGATAACTCGTTCGACATCGTTATTGCCTCTGAGGTACTCGAGCACCTGTGGGCCGATGACAGGGCAATTGCAGAGTTAACGCGTGTTCTTAAGCCAGGTGGACGCATGGCAGTAACCGTGCCGAATCGCTTCCCTGAGCGCATCTGCTGGGCTCTAGACGACAAGTACCACGACACTCCAGGTGGGCATGTGCGCATTTATCGACGAGCTGACCTAGAGGCCAAACTCCGTCGCACGGGTCTTACCCTTGAGGGTCATGGCTTCGCTCACGCGCTGCACTCCCCTTACTGGTGGATTCGTTGTGCAGGTGGCGTACAGGAATCAGATCGCTTCTTTGCACGCAAATACCATGACATGCTCGTGTATCAGTTGATGAAACAACCCAAGTGGCTAAACAGCATCGACAACGCACTCAACCCTGTGCTCGGCAAGAGCGTCATTCTCTATTCGCGAAAAGCTGCTGCATGAATATTCTTCGCGACGTTCCGGGCATCATCACTGCCGAGCAATTGACAGAGACGGTTACTGCGATCGCTGCGATTCAACTCCCCGACGGCAACATCCCTTGGACCCCAGGTGAGCACACCGATCCATGGAACCTCGTTGAGGCCGCAATGGCGTTAGACCTTGGGGGCATGCACCACGAAGCCGCTAGTGCATACGAATGGCTGCGCTCGAAGCAACTCTCAGGTGGCGCATGGCACTCGTACTACGTAGGCAATGACGTTAAAGATGAGACCCTCGACACCAATGTCACTAGCTACATCGCGAATGGCGTTTGGCACCACTATCTATGCACTGGTGACACTGCATTCCTTGAGCGATTCTGGGTCTGCGTAGAGACAGCCATCGATTACGCACTCTCTTTTCAGAGTGAGTCCGGCGAGATTGCTTGGCGTGGTGACATCCCAGCCGATGGCGCTTTATTGACAGGCTCTTCGAGCATCCACGCCAGTCTCCGCAATGCAATTGCAATCGCCGAGCGCCTAGGCCGTGAGCGCCCAGACTGGGAACTCTCTCTCGGCTCCCTTGCAATTGCTATCGCACACCGCCCTGAGAGTTTCTTAGATAAATCAAGATGGGCAATGGACTGGTACTACCCGATCCTCGGTGGAGTGCTTCGCGGCGAGGCTGCGCATGCGCGCGTTGCTGCCCACTGGGACACGTTTGTTGCTGAGGGTCGCGGCGTGCGCTGCGTCTCGGATCAACCCTGGGTTACTGCTGCAGAGACATGCGAGTTCGTGATGGCCCTTGATGCAATCGGTGCAACAGATAAAGCCCTCGAGTTGTTCACGTGGGTTCAGTTTCTTCGTGCCGATGGTGGCGGATACTGGACCGGAATGAACTTCGAGAACTCAGACTGGAGCGGAGAGGGGCAACTCTTCCCTGTTGAGCAGCCCACTTGGAACTCTGCATCAATCGTGCTCGCTGCGCATGCACTCACAGGAACTGGCCCAACTGCTGGGTTGTTCCGTGGCGAGGGACTCCCATCGGGCCTAACTGCGAGCGAGTTAATCGAGGCTGGATCCGAGATCGAAGTCGAGCGCGAGTCTCACTAGGTAGCGGCGTTCGAATACCTGCTCAACTAATCCAGCGGACGCCTGTACCGAGGCGAACCGCGTAAGCATCCTCATCGGGAGCAGTCTCAGGGATTGTTAGCTCAAGCACACCCTCGCGAGTCGTGCGCTGCAATTCCTCTCCTGTCCCAAGCAGGCGAGCCTCTGTTACAGACTCTGCATCGATACCCTCAACTAGAAAGGTTGAGGTAGCAGGTCGATCAAGAATCAACGCGTAGAGCACTCCCTCACGCGTAGTAAAGCGCACCTGAGTTCGATCGCTGGTAACAGTTGAGGCGCGATCCCACGGACGAGTCGCGTAGATAGCCTCACCATTACGGCTCAGCCAATCACCGAGACCGCGAAGCGGGATCGCCTGCTCCTCTGGTATAGCGCCATGCTCATTTGGGCCGATACCAATTAAGAGATTTCCGTTCTTCGAGACGATGTCACAGAATGAACGAATGAGTTCGGTAGCGCTAACGATGTCCTCTGGTCTCTCATTTCGATTCGCTCCAAACGAATGCCCAACGCCGCGAGTTGATTCCCACTTCTTCTCTCGAATCTCTTCAAGCACCTCGTACTCAGGGGTTGTGAAGTCAAACCACTGCGCACCTGGGAAGGTAAGTCGCTTCTTGTCGGCAGGTAGAAATCTCCAGACTGCCTGAAGTAACCGCCCTGCAAGGCGAAGGAGGCCGTCTCTCATCGGAGAACGTTTCATGCTCGAGACGATCCACCTGTCATTGATCACGCCGTCAGATACCGAGTTGTAATACTGAGCGAATAGCGCCGCTAGATCGCCTCCCTTTGGCCAGCCGATGTCGTTCCAGAGCAGCGAAGGCTTGTATCGCTCAATTAGTTCGCTGACATGGCTTGTTACATAAGGGACGTACTCAGGCTCACTAGGCGCAGCAAGCACAGCATCAGCTCCTTGCTCCATCACTGCATTATTTACAGGCCAGTCGTAGCCACCTGAGTAGTAAAGCCCCATGCGCATACCGCGGGCCTTTACGGCTTCGCTCAAACCTCCAACCAAATCCCGATCGGCGTGATACTCGCCCTTGGTCGGGTGAGGAGTAATCGATGGCCAGAGCGCAAAGCCTTCATGGTGCTTTGTCGTCATCACGAGATAGCGCGCCCCGGCCGACTCGGCGACCGCTGCAATAGCGTCGAGGTCGCAGTCTCTCGTTCCTGCATTGAATGCCGGGATGAAGTCGTCATACTCAAAATCAACACCGTATGTATCGCGGTGATGTTGCCAAGTAGGGCTCCCTTTAATCTGCATCGTGTTGCGGTACCACTCTGCATATGGATTATGGCTCAGCATGCGTTTGGGGCCTTGAGTAATCAACATCTCTTGGATATCGGGTACCTGCTCTGCCCAACCGGGCACCGAGTAGAGCCCCCAGTGAATGAAGACTCCGAGCTTCGCGTCGTCGTACCAACTCGGAAGCTCGTGACTAGATACTGAATCCCAAGTTGGTTCAAACGTCACGACTCTCTCCTCTTTCAATGCAGCGCAATGGTTTGTGACGCTTAGCTGGGCTTCCTCAACGTTCGCAGACTCCCTGTTGTAGATAGGGGAACGTATCCATCTTTTACTGCACGCTGCCAGACCAAGAATGGCGCCTGCCCGCCAGCGGCTGGATCTTCGAAACAGTCATGTATCGCTAACACTCCTTCTGGAAGAAGGTGCTTCGCCCATATTTCATAGTCAGCCATCGCAACCTCTTCAGCGTGGCCACCATCAATAAAGAGAAACCCAACTGGCGTTTGCCATGCAGCACCCACCGTCGGGGAGTCTCCGATAACAGCGATAACGCTCGCCTCTAAACCTGCAGACTCAATTGTTCGACGAAAGTATGGGAGCGTGTCCATGCGACCTGTTAGAGGATCAACTACATCGGTATCGTGGTGCTCCCAACCTGCCTGATTCTCCTCAGAGCCTCGGTGGTGATCAATTGTGAAGAGCACAGTCGCGCAATCGCGCGCAGCGGCACCGAGATACACGCCAGACTTCCCGCAGTAGGAACCGATCTCAAGCAGCGGGCCTACAAGGCCACCGAGCAAACCTGCCTCGTGGAGCGCAAGCCCCTCGTCATCGGGCATGAACCCCTTGACACGTTTTGCAACTGCTAGCTCAGACGCAGTGAGCATTAGATGACCGGAGTTTCTCGGTAAAGGCCAAACTCGTCAGCAAACGTATTCATGATCTCTCCCACAGTCGCATATACCCGCACAGCCTCAATAATCGCTGGCATCGTGTTTATCCCTGGCTCGGAAGCAACGCGCCTAATCTCTGCTAACGAACGCGCAACCGCATCGCCGTCTCTAAGTCGCTTTACCTCGGCTAGGCGAGCGAGTTGCTTCTCCTCGAACTGAGGTCCAATCTGAAGCGTCTCGGGCGCAGCTTCATCATTGCCCTCGAGAAAATCATTTACTCCGACCACAATATGGCGGCCGTCGTTGAGTTTTCGCTCAAGGTCATAAGAGGCCTGCGCGATCTCCCCCATGAAGTAACCGCTATCGATACCAGCGAATACACCCTCGAGTATTGAGCCGCCACCGAGCTCGTCGAGGTAGGCGAATACCTCCTCGGCTAGGCGCTCCGTCTCATCCGTTAAGGCCTCTACATACCAAGAGCCGCCAAGTGGGTCTGCGACATTCGCTACGCGAGTCTCATGCGCTATTACCTGTTGGGTACGAAGTGCAAGGCGCGATGACTTCTCTGATGGAAGAGCCAATGCTTCGTCGAATGAGTTTGTGTGCAGACTCTGCGTACCACCAAGCACGCCAGCGAGCGCCTCAATGGCGGTGCGCACCAAGTTGATCTCTGGTTGCTGTGCAGTTAATGAGACTCCTGCTGTCTGCGTATGGAATCGAAGTTGCATCGCTCGCTCGGTCTTAGCGCCATAGCGATCGCGCATCCAGTGAGCCCAGATTCGCCTAGCCGCTCTGAACTTTGCAATCTCCTCGAAGAAATCAACGTGAGCATTGAAGAAGAACGAGAGGCGAGGTGCGAACTCATCGACACTTAATCCGCGAGCTATTGCTGCTTCAACATAAGCAAATCCGTTTGCGAGAGTAAACGCCAACTCCTGCACAGCCGTAGAGCCTGCCTCGCGGATGTGGTAACCAGAGATTGATATTGGGTGCCAACGCGGCATCTCATTCGAGCAGAACTCCACGACATCGGTTACAAGGCGCATGCTTGGGCGCGGCGGAAAGAAGTACTCCTTCTGAGCCTGATACTCCTTGAACATGTCGTTCTGAAGCGTGCCTCCGAGGAGCGAGCGCGGTGTCCCGTTCTTCTCCGCAGCCACTACGTACATGGCAAAAAGTATCGGGGCAGGCGAGTTGATGGTCATCGATGTTGTTACCTTGGAGAGGTCTATATCGCGATATAGATCCTCGACGTCGGCGAGCGTGTCTACTGCAACTCCGCACTTCCCTACCTCGCCGAGGCAGAGCGGATCATCGGAGTCGCGCCCCATAAGCGTCGGCAGATCGTATGCAGTTGAGAGGCCCGATCCGCCAGCTGCTAACAACTCCTTAAAGCGAATGTTGGTGTCCGGTGCTGTTCCAAAACCTGCGAAGAGTCGCATCGTCCAGAGCTTGGATCTGTACATAGAGCCATGGGGCCCACGGGTATAAGGGAACTCTCCCGGGCGCTCTGCACCCTCTGGGCCGTAGATGGGCTCAACCTCGAGGCCTGAGTATGTAGTGAAGTCTGCCTTGCGCTCTTCCATCCTCTTTTACCTCCTTCTCCCTACGAATTGGCTCAACTTGATGAGCCGAGATAGTTGCACGCCGCCGAAACTCTTGCCCATTCGTTATTAGGCCAGCCCGAGCAGTTCTGAGATGCCATGGCGATGCCCCGCTGTGTATCCACCGTCTACAGGGAGAGCAACGCCTGTAACGAAGGAAGCATCATCAGAGCAGAGGAAGAGCGCAACCGATGCGATCTCCTCGGCACGACCAAGGCGACCTAGTTGATGTGCAGCGGCGATCTCCGCCATCACTGCCTCCATTCCGGGCATCCCAAATACTCCAGAGAGCAAAGGTGTATCAATGAAGCCAGGGCAGATCGCGTTGACGCGAATGCCGCGCCGGCCGTAATCGATGGAGAGATTCTTGGTGAGTATGACTACCCCACCCTTAGACGCGTTGTAGGCGCTTCCACCCTCGGTCCCGATAAGCCCCTCAACACTTGCGAGATTCACAATCGATCCGCGTTGTGCTCCATCTACCCCAAAGCGTGGCTCCTGCTCAAGCATCGCGGTGGCCGCGTACTTATCTACTAGGAACGTTCCCTTCAGATTGATGTTGATGACTCGATCCCACTCAGCGGTCTCAAGCATGTTGACCGGCCCGCCGCTTGCAATTCCAGCAGCGTGCACAACACAATCGACCCGACCATGGGCCTCGACTACGGCGGCGAATCCAGCCTTGACTGCATCCTCGTCGGTCACATCGATCTGCCTGTAGACGACCCCGGGTGGAAGTGTCTCGCCAGGAGAGGCAGCGATGTCCCAAGACTCAACCGTGGCGCCCTCGGCTATGAACCGCTCAACCGTGGCTCGCCCAATACCTGAGGCCCCGCCTGTGACTACCGCTATACGAGCATCTAATCGCCCCATTTAAGAACCCCCATCACGAATTACCTCAAAAAGCGCCTCTTGGCGATATCTACTGCCCCCACCTTACGAGGAACTCCCGCGGGAGAGTAGATTCTCGCCTCATGGATCATCAGCCCGAAGCACCCGACCGCAACCTCGCAATGGACCTCGCTCGCGCCACCGAGGCAGCAGCCCTCGCTGCTGGCCGATGGCTAGGCCTAGGAGACAAGAACGGAGCCGATGGCGCAGCGGTTGACGCTATGCGCCTTGTGCTCAACACGGTACCCATGGAGGGCGTAGTCGTCATCGGTGAGGGCGAGAAGGACGAAGCCCCGATGCTCTACAACGGTGAGGAGATCGGTTCTGGTGGGCCAGCATGCGATATCGCTGTCGACCCGATTGACGGAACAACCCTCACAGCTCTCGGCCGAAACAACGCCATCTCTGTCATTGCACTCTCAGAGCGCGGAACCATGTTCGACCCAGGCCCCTGTGTATACATGGACAAGATCGCTGTAGGCCCAGAGGCACGCCACGTCATCAACCTCGACGCCTCAATCGCTGACAACCTTAAAGCCGTGGCTAAGGCCAAGGGCGAGAGTGTGCGCGATGTGACCGCAGTGGTTCTTGACCGCGAACGCCATGCCGACATCATCAAGCAATGCCGTGAGGCGGGTGCACGAGTTCGCATCATCCAAGACGGCGACGTAGCCGGTGCGATCTCTGCGGCATGGCCTGAGTCTGGTACCGACATCCTCTTTGGAATCGGCGGAACCCCCGAGGGGGTAATCGCAGCATGCGCGGTGAAATGCCTCGGTGGCGAGATTCTCGGTCGTCTATGGCCACGAAATGAAGCAGAGCGCAGAGCCGCTCTAGACGCCGGATATGACCTCAGCCAGGTGCTTACCGCCGATGACCTCGTATCAGGCGATGATGTGTTCTTCGCTGCCTCAGGGGTCTCTGACGGCGATCTGGTGAGGGGTGTGCGCTACTTCGGAGACCACGGAACCAGTGAGACTTTGGTGATGCGCTCTCGAAGTGGGACCATTCGCAAGATCCGCTCGCAGCACCGCTGGACCAAGCTCGCCAAGATCTCAGCTATAGATTTCTAGAACAGACCTTTTTAGAACAGCGATTTCTAGAAAAGCCGTCCCTAGAACAGCTCCTTCTAGGCGATCAACTTCTTAGGGATTTAAGCGCTTGCTCCGGCTGCGTCTAGGCGCACCGATGCACGCTGGAGAGCTTGCTTAGCCTCAACGTTCTCAGGGTCGCTACGAAGTGCCGCCTCAGCGGCCTCCATTGCGGTACGTGCGCGCACAACATCGATATCAGTGCCCAATTCGGCAACATCCGAGAGGATCTTTACGCCCTCTCCTGATACCTCAACGAAGCCACCGTGAACCGCTACCACTGTCTCGAAGCGTGGCCCACCGTCAGCTTCTTGCATGATCCGAAGTTTGGATATTTCAAGCGCCCCGAGATACGGAACATGCCCAGGTAGAAACGCAATGTCTCCACCCGTGGTGCGGGCAACGACCATTACAGCATCGCCCTCGAAGAGAATGCGCTCCGGAGAGACGAGCTCAACGAGAAATGCCATTAGGCGTTCTTCTCTAGATCGCGCTGCTTGGCGAGGACACTCTCTACGTTTCCTACGTTGAAGAACGCCTGCTCGGGGACATCGTCCAAGTCGCCGTTTGCGAGCATCTCGAAGGACTCGATGGTCTCGTCAATCGGCACGAAGATACCGGGGAGTCCGGTGAATACCTCTCCAACGAAGAATGGCTGAGACAAGAAGCGCTGAATCTTGCGCGCACGGTTAACCGTGATCTTGTCCTCCTCTGAGAGCTCATCGAGACCAAGAATCGCGATGATGTCTTGAAGCTCTTTGTAGCGCTGGAGGATCTCTTGAACGCGACGTGCAACGTTGTAGTGGCGTGCACCAACAATCTCAGGCGTGAGGATGTTGGAGGTAGACGCAAGCGGGTCAACGGCCGGGTAGATACCGAGCGCTGCGATCTGGCGGGATAGCTCAGTCGTGGCGTCAAGGTGGGTGAAGGTCGTGAACGGAGCAGGGTCGGTGTAGTCGTCAGCAGGCACATAAACGGCCTGAAGCGATGTAATCGAGTGACCCTTGGTTGACGTGATGCGCTCCTGTAGTTCACCCATCTCGTCAGCGAGTGTTGGCTGGTAACCCACAGCAGATGGCATACGACCGAGAAGGGTTGACACCTCAGAGCCGGCCTGCACAAAGCGGAAGATGTTGTCCACGAAGAGAAGAACATCTTGGTTCTTAACGTCGCGGAAGTACTCAGCGATTGTTAGCGCACTAAGGGCAACACGAAGGCGCACCCCTGGCGGCTCATCCATCTGGCCGTATACGAGTGCAGCCTTCTCGATAACTCCGGACTCCTGCATCTCGATCCAGAGGTCGGTACCTTCACGTGTGCGCTCGCCTACACCGGCGAACACCGAGACTCCACCGTGCTGTGTTGCAACACGGTTGATCATCTCTTGAATTAGAACGGTCTTGCCCACACCGGCTCCACCGAAGAGTCCGATCTTTCCACCCTGTACATATGGCTCAAGAAGGTCGATGACCTTGATGCCAGTCTCGAACATGAGAGCACGTGGCTCCAACTGGTCGAATGCGGGTGGCGGGCGGTGAATCTCCCAGCGGTCATCAATGTTCGTGAGCTCCTCAGCAGTGATGTCGAGAGGCTCGCCAAGAACATTGAATACGTGACCGAGCACGCCGTCACCAACCGGCATTGAGATGCCATGGCCGGTGTTACGAACGAGAGTGCCTCGCTTGAGACCATCGGTGGGCTTCATGCAGATAACGCGCACTCGCCCTGCACCGACCTGCTGAGCAACCTCTGCGGGGACAGTAATTGTCTCTCCCTCGAGGACAATATCCATCTCGAGAAGTGAGTTGATCTCAGGTAGCGAACCCGTTGGGAACTCGACGTCCACCACGGGCCCAGCGATAGCGATTACTCGCCCATCCTTGAGAACCTTGTTTGAATCTGCGGTCATTGTCATCTTGTTTGATGCTCCTTCTTATGGCCTGGGCCTAGTTGTCGGGCCCTCAGCCCTGATGCTCGAGGTAGTCACGTTCAAACGCTATTGCGCGTGCTGCAGAGTCTTCATCTGCGTCGGCGTCGCTAGAGGAGAGTGCCTCTGCCCCACCAACGATCTCCATGATCTCGGTAGTGATCGCGTCCTGACGAGCGCGGTTCATAACTCGAGACAGCTCTTTAATTAATTCTTCAGCATTATCTGTCGCTGCCTTCATTGCTCGCTGGCGTGCAGCATGCTCAGATGCACCAGCATTTAGAAGCGCTGCAAAGATGCGCGCCTCTATGTACTTAGGGAGAATCCCTGCGAGAAGCGCCTCTGGGGAGCTCTCAAATTCGTAAGAAGCGGTAGCCGAGTTCGAAGAATCGTCTCCGGGCTTTCCATCGCCACCGCTAACCACCTCACGCTCTAGAGGGAGAAGAGGCCTGCGCACAACCTCTTGCTTACCAGCGGAGATGAATCGTGTGTAGATGAGCTCGACCTTGTCGTACTCCTCGTTGATGAATCGCTCGCTAACGAGTTGCCCGATTGCGCGTGCATCCTCGTAGGAAGGCTGATCCG
>WLHA01000239.1 GCA_009702955.1 Actinomycetota bacterium | reverse complement strand
CTGGCATCACCAAGCCAGAGGGTCGACCAACACAAGCAGAGCGTGACGCCATGAAGGCAGCCGCCGAAGCATGCGGAATCACACTCCCAACACGACCAGACCACGCAGGTAGAGGCCTCGACCTCACCGACACACAGAAAACCTGCCTAACCGACGCTGGCATCACCAAGCCAGAGGGTCGACCAACACAAGCAGAGCGCGACGCATTCAAAGCAGCAGCCGAGACATGCGGAATCACACTCCCCGCACGCCCGAGTGCAGAGCCTGGGCTTGGAGCTCCAGATGAAGCCCCTGGAATGGGTGGCCGCTTCGGCGGTGGACACGGAATGGGTGGTCGCTTCGGACGCGGATTCGACGGACCTGGCCCTTCTGGTTCAACTGGAACTGACGGAGCACCCGCAGCGCCCACCTCTGGGTCATAGGTAAACCACAAGGACCCTCGCACTCGAGGCCGGTCGCGACTCCCCCCCGTCGCCTCCGGCCTCGCTGCGCGCGGAGATTCGGTAAGGATGTAAGCAATGAAGATTCTTCTTGTTGATGACGACCCAGGCATACGCCTCTCGGTGCAGCGCTCTCTTGAGTTCGAGGGATACAGAGTCACGACTGCGGAGGATGGCGAGGCTGCGCTAGTAGCGATTGGGGCCGCCCAGTATGACTGCGTAATTCTTGATATATCAATGCCGCGTCTCGATGGACTTGGTGTCTGTCGTCGCCTTCGCCAAGATGGAAATGACATCCCGATACTTGTTCTCACCGCACGCCAACAAGTAGCCGATCGGGTATCAGGCCTCGACGCAGGTGCGGATGACTACTTGGCAAAACCCTTCGCGTTAGAGGAGCTACTTGCACGCGTGCGCGCGCTGCTTCGCCGAAGGCCAGCCGATGAAATGCCTGGAGAAATCCTGCGCGTAGGCGATCTTGAGATGGATCTTGATGCGCACCGCGCGTCGCGTTCGGGGGTTCCGATAGACCTCACGCGTACCGAGTGGACGCTTCTAGAAGAGCTAGTGCGCAACTCGGGGATCGTCCTCTCGCGTGATTTGTTATCTGACCGCATCTGGGGTCAAGACTTTGGCACCGCTGCATCGCTAGATGTTTACATTGGATATATACGTCGCAAGACTGAGGTTGATGGAGCGACTCGGCTAATACAGACCGTGCGCGGCATTGGCTTTGTCGCCCGAGTTGAGAAATGACTCTCCGCACTCGACTAACCCTGACTGTTGTTATTGCCGTTCTTTTCGCGGGGATAGCAATTGCTGCGATTGGGTCTTGGGCCACTCGCCACGAGTTGTATCGATCGGCAGAGCAGACAATGCAGACAGAGATCGCACGGTTGGTAGACCGACCGGCGTTTGCTCGCTCGCGCCTTATTGAGCAGTTCCAGCGCGCAGACGCAGCGGTCGGCGTCACCGGCACCACTGGCACCAATCCCTTAGGGGGAGGCAGCAGGCCTAATGGATTAACAGGGTCGAACGGCCAACCCGCTCGCGGTCAACTCGGCGGCGGTCAGCGAGGCCCGGGCGGTCAGCGCAACCCAAACAATGCAGCGCCTCTTCTTCCGCAAGACCGATCCATTCAAGACCTTTCGATCAGTGGCCAGATAATTCTCAGCGTCGGGTCTATCGCTATTCCTGTTGACTCAACTGATATTGAGATCGCAGCAAATGGAGGATCGCGAACACACACGCTCGTCTCCAACGGAGTCCACATCATGGTTGTGACCGAGGGTGGATTAGGTGGCGGTGCGGTGCAGATTGCGCGTGATCTAACCGAGATTGACGCAGCGCTTATCCGCATCAGAAATCTCGCGGCTCTTATCTGTGCATTGGGTGTTGCATTCGCTGCGATTATTGGGCTTGTCGTGACGCGTAAGGCCATGAAGCCGATTGAAGAGCTCACTGATGATCTAGAGCGTCGGGCATCGAACCCCGATGACCTATCTGCGCTTCCAACCCCTGAGCGATTTGATGAGGTTGGTCGACTCACCGCGAGTTATAACTCCCTCTTGGCGGCGCTAACAGGATCGCGTGAGCAGCAAAGAGCCCTTGTTGCAGATGCAAGCCACGAACTCCGCACACCCATTACATCACTGCGAACTTCAATCGAGTTACTGCATCGTGCACCTGATCTAGATGAAGCAACTCGCCGAGAGCTAATAGCAAACTCCGTTGAGGAACTAGAGGAGTTAACTCACCTAGTTAATGAGATAGTCGAACTCGCGGTAGTCGGATCTGCAGATACGCCATTTGATGCATGCGAATTGGATGAGTTGGTTGAGAATGTAGTGATTCGGGCGCGTCGGCGGACCACGAGCGAGATTGCATTTACTTCAATTGCATGCTCGGTTAGCGGCCGACCCGCACGCATTGAGCGAGCCGTCAATAACCTCCTAGAGAACGCTGTTAAGTGGAGTCCGCCCGGCGCCCCTATCGAGGTATCGGTTACGGCCGGTCGAGTAACGGTGCGCGACCACGGACCGGGCATTGCTGCCGAGGATCGGACCCGAGTCTTCGAGCGATTCGCTCGTGGTCGTGACGCTGAGAAGGTCGCAGGGTCAGGTCTTGGGCTTGCAATCGTCTCGCAGGTTGCCAAGGAGCACTCGGGGAGGGCCTGGGTCGAGGCGCCAGAGGGCGGCGGAACTCTTGCAATCCTTGAGCTGCCTGTATTGACATCGCCCGTGCCATAACTTAGGGTCCGCGTCATGACACGACGCGTAGCCCTCATCAATAATGGCAAGCAGTATGCCGGACCCGCACTAGCCCGTGAGTTTGCAGCTCGCGGCCACGACATTGTTCTGGCCATGCCCGCCGATGGTTTAGTTGCAGAGCTTGAGGCTCTTGGAGCAACCGTCGAGGTAGTTGACGGCAAGATCGATATCTCCAATGCCGGGGACGCTCAGAAACTTGTAGATGCTGGCATAGCGCGCTTTGGTCGCATCGATACTGCTGTGATGTTCTCCGGGCAGATCATCATCGGAAGGTTCCTCAACTCCACCATCGATCAACTCCACAACATTGTGCACACCTGCCTAGATGCTCCGTATGAGTTCCTAAAAGCAGTTGTTCCGCCAATGGTGAATCAGGGAGATGGCCAGGTCCTTGTAATCACGAGTGCCGCTGGTGCTCGCCCTACACCCGGAGCGCCTCTCTACTCATCGGTGCGCGCTGGTGCAACGATGATGACAAAGAACGTCGCGGATGAGGTTGCCTCAACCGGTGTGCAGGTAAACGCATGCGGGACAAACTTCATGGACTTCCCTGAGTTCCGCAAGGCAGCCGGTGCTGATGATCCTGAGCGTCGTGCCTTTATCGAATCACAGGTCCCAATGGGCAGACTCGGCACGATGGAGGAGTTCGCAGCCTTCTGCATGACCTTCCTCGACGGAACCTCGCGCTTCACAACCGGTCAGTACATCTCCTACGCAGGTGGCTGGGCGTAACTCACGACCTTTCCACCGAACTTCGGGCGCTTGATGTCGCTATAGCGACAATAACTACCCGAAGTTCGAGGCTTTGGGTGGATTAGAGAGCGGCTAGAGCGGCTACTCCTGCCACGAGCATCAGCAGACCTAACAGCATGAACGCGAGCGTTCGCCCTATCGGCGCCACAATCAACTCTTCGCCCTTTTTCGCGGCTCCAGCACTCGAGTTGGCACCGGCCTTGGCATCCCTGCGCCTCCGAATAAGTGCGTATCCATTGCCGAATAACAGCGCGGCTCCAATTGCTGCGACTATCTCTCTAAGGACCTGATCGTAGAAGTTCACCCACGAAGCGTACCTAGTGTGCCTG
>WLHA01000238.1 GCA_009702955.1 Actinomycetota bacterium | reverse complement strand
CTAAGGCTCCATCGAACCCTCCAATGGTTTTGGCAGCAGTCGCGATTGCTGCGCTCCTAGGGGTAGCAGCATCTGCAGTTGTCTACGACGTTGGTCACTCGGGCGCTAAGGCAACTTGGGGAGACGTCAAGATCAAGAGCGGTGGCGCAGAAGGTGGCGGAGAAGCAGGCGAGTAACGCCGCATCGAACCCCAACTGCTCAGCAGTAGAGAAAGGTATGGCCCGCCCTGTAATAGGGCGGGCCATACTTTTTGATACCTAAGAACGCCCAGACTTAAGAACAGCCACACTTAAGAGCAGCCACACTCTCTATAACCGGCACTAATTGCGGTAGGCCTCACCCGGGGGTAGTTTATGGCAGTCAGAGTGCCAATACTCTCCGGAATTACGCTAGGGCGCTCTCCGAACTGCAACTCCCCCTACGACGACTCTATGTAGGACCATTCCCCCTAAGAGAAGCACGACCCGCTGCTCCATCTATAGAAAGGCATCAATATGAATCTCGAAGTGCTTCGCTCATATCTCGCTCGCACTCGCGTCACCGAAGATCCGATTACGCCTCTAGCTGAGGGCGATGCGCGCATTGAGGTCTCCGGGTTTGCACTTACATCTAACAACATTTCATATGCAGTCTTCGGTGATGCACTGAAGTACTGGAACTTCTTTCCGGCTGAGACAGACGCCGATGGAGCCTGGGGGCGAATTCCAGTCTGGGGTTTTGGGGTCGTAACCGAGTCGCTCGCCGAGGGGGTTGAAGTTGGAGAGCGCATCTACGGGTATTTCCCGATGGGCTCGGAGTTAGTAATAACCCCGGGAAGCATCAACACCGAATCTTTCGCAGACGTCTCCCCTCACCGCGCTGAGATGGCCTCTGCATACAGCAGATACACGCGCACCTCTGCAGACATCATCTACCGAGCAGACCGCGAGTCAGAGCACATGCTGCTCTACCCGCTGTTCTTCACATCATTCGTCGTTGATGACTATCTCGAAGACCAGGGCGACTTCGGCGCCACGACGACAATCGTCTCTAGCGCCTCTAGCAAGACAGCAATCGGTATCGCATTCCTATCTAGGGCTCGCGGCCACCGAGTTATCGGACTCACCTCTCCGGGTAACCGCAGATTTGTCGAGTCACTAAACATCTACGACTCGGTTGTTCCGTATGACGAGATCTCGAGCATGCCCAAAGATCCAAGCGTCTTCGTGGATATCGCTGGCGACCCTGACGTAGTGCGCTCAGTCCACACTCACCTTGGAGAGTCTTTAGCGTTCTCGGTCTCACTCGGCGGGACTCACTGGAACCATGGTGCCCAAGCCTCAACTGAGCCACTACCAGGACCGAAGCCAAAGTTCTTCTTTGCACCTGATCAGATCGCCAAGCGCAATGCCGATTGGGGAAGAAGCGGACTCGGAGAGCGTGCTCTAGCGGCATGGGGCCCATACGTTGTTTGGTGTGCCGGGTGGCTGGAGTTCCGCGAGGTAACGGGCGCAGATGATGTGCGAGACACCTACCTTGCTCTCCTAGATGGCCGCACTGACCCACGAGTTGGTTATATCTGCAGCCTCTCCAAATAGGCGGCGCAATATAAGGCGATACACGCCGATACACGGCGCTAGAGATAAGTACTTCATTTACCAAGGAGCAGCATGCAACTAACCGAACGCACAGCAGTAATCACAGGGGCAGCCTCTGGAATTGGGCTCGCTCTAACAAAGAGACTCCTTGAAGAAGGCATGTCTGTTGTAATGGCAGATGTCGAGGGAGCGACGCTCGCACGTGCGGCTTCTGCGCTCACCGATTCTGGAGCAAAGGTGCTTGCCGTTGAGTGCGACGTCTCCGACTCAGACCAGATCGCCAACGTTCGCGATCAGGCGCTCGCCAAATTTGGGGCAGTGCATCTCCTAATGAACAATGCCGGGGTTGCATCTGGTTCGCCAAACATACGAACCAAGCCACAGGTTTGGGACTGGGTTGTAGGAGTAAATCTCTTAGGGGTTGCCTATGGAGTAAGCGCATTTGCTCCGCTCATGGTTGAGCAGGGTGAGGGCCACATAGTCAACACAGCATCAGAGGCAGGGCTCTGCGCAACACCAATGCTCGGCTCCTATCACGCTACGAAATATGCAGTAGTCGGCCTCTCAGAGTCGCTATTCATGGAGCTCGACGGAACCGGCGTTGGAGTCTCCTGCCTCTGCCCCGAGCTCGTAGATACGAAGATCTTTGAGTCGGGGCGTAACGCGCCCCCAGAGACGGGCATCAAGGCACCACCTGAGATACCGATTTCCCAGATCGAGCAGTTCATGAGCACCGTTGCAATGGACCCTCGAGATGTGGCCGGCCAAATTGTCTATGCAGTACGCGCTAACCACTTCTGGATCATCACCCACCAAGTAACTCGCGCTCGCGCATCACAACGCAATGCCGACTTCCAAGAGATGCGCAATCCGCGCTCGCCATACGGTCCTCGCTAAAAATAGTCCTTGCAAAAAACAGTTCTCTCTAGGAACTAAATACCGAGGGCTCGCAGGAACTTCTCTAGCGAACTCTCGAATACTCGGTTGCTAAACCTCTCCTCGGCGAGCAGCCGTACGGAATCGCTCGCGCTCTGCCATAACGAGGCGTCGTTCAGTAAAGCGATGGCCTTCTCTGCCTGTTCGGAGACTGAATCAGCAACGAGAATCTCGGTCAGATCGTCATCTAGGCCAAGGTTCTCCGCGGCACAGGTGGTCATCACACTCGGGGTCCCTGCTGCAGCGGCATCTACAAGGCGCAGTTTCAGGCCTGATCCGAAACGAAGCGGGCAGAGGTTGACGCGAAACCCTGCAAGGTTCGCGACAGAGTCATCGACTCGACCAACCACACTCACGGTCGAACTCTCAAGGTCAATTACGCGCTGCGTAGGCGCGGCTCCCGCAATTACCAGAGGCCTCCCTATAAGTGGAGCAATCTCCTCAGCCGCGATTATCGCTGCATCTTCGTTCGGCCCTCCAGTCCCCGCTCTAAAACCTCCGAAGAAGACTAAGTCTCTCCGCTCCTCAAAACTCGGAACCTCTATCGGTGCACTTACCGCATAAGAGCAGAGACCGGTTACGACCTCAGGGTGAATAGTCTTCGCAAACTCCACCACATCCTCGGCGATTGCGAGGACACCGTCTGCCCAGAAGACTGCCTCAGCCTCTGCGGCAATCTCAGCGCCGGCTCGTTTCTCGGTCTGGTATTGCTGCGTCACCATCGCCTCGAGCATCGACCTTCTATAGAAGAGACTCTCCGCGTCGTAGATCCTCACAGCCTGGGGCTGATAGCAGTCAATTATTGATCTAAACATCGCGAAGTTACTTGGCCTCGAGACGATTACAACCCCGGCCTCCCCTGCACGTCGCATGAGAGTCTCCTCGACGTTGCCAGCGAGCACTTCAATACCAATCGCCTCTAACGGAGGCGAGTACTTCTCGGCATTCTCATCACTAACTGCACACCAAACAATATGAGCCTCTGGGCGCAGCAGAGCGAGTGAGCGCCCTAGCAACGCAGCACGCGGATCCCCAACGCCCACATCGACATGCGGAACTCGGTCATCGATTACAAAGATGACCTCGCGACCAGAATGCGTCACTAGCGGACTCGACCCCACAAGGACCTAGCGGCTGCTGACCAACGAAATAGGCGAGTTGAATGCATCGCAAGATTCTCCATCTCGGCGGCCTCGCCACGTTCCTTCCAACGATCACGATCGGCAGCCATTGATGCAATCTCATCCTGCAAGGCTCTGACCGTAACTGCTGCCTCGTCGCGCTCGGTT
>WLHA01000237.1 GCA_009702955.1 Actinomycetota bacterium | reverse complement strand
GAGACTGTCTGCGGATCCTGAATCGAGGCTTCATCGCTGAGCGCATTGCTCTGCAGTAGGAATTCGAGAGTGCGCGAGACTTGTGATTGCAGAGTTGCATCGGGGTGCTTCTCGCCACTGCGTGTCAGGTCTATTGCCAAGGGCTCGCCTACCCAAGTCAGCGATCCGGCATCACCCCACGGACCTTCACCAAGATGGGATGCGTTCAACTCTGTTATTAGATGCTCTGGTACCTCCGCTCTCCCGGCAGGATCAACCTTTGCAGGCTCAAGAAGCCTCTCAGCTGTTGTTATAAATGCAGGCAACTCGGCGACTACCTCAAGTATGGACTCGCCGTGCTCAAGGTGGGCATGCAGCTCGCCATTCTCAATTGACCACCAGCGAACTCCGGCGAGGAGTGGGAGGTCTAATAACTCTGCGACAGCCGGTGGAACCTGTCCAGTATCTGAGTCAACTGAATTCTTGCCCGCAATAACAAGGTCAAAGGCAACGCTGTCTCTTGCGGAACCGTTTGCCAATGCAGCAGCCTTAAGAACCGTATCCATTGACGCAACGAGTGCTCGCGCCGTTGCGAGAGTGTCAGAACCGGCGAATTCGGGGCCAACGATATGAATACCGGAGATATCTATACCCCTACTCATTCCCCATGCGATCGCCTCACGAAGCACGTCGACAGCATCAGGGGGCCCAAGAGTGATGACCGTGACGGAGCCTCCATGCTCCCGCACAGCCTCAACCGATGCGGAGACCGCGCGTCTGCAGTAAGGGTTCATCTCAAGAGCGCAGTTGGATCGGTCTAAGCGGCCATCTGGCCCAATCCGCATCTCTTCAAGAGAGGGAATCTGCTTGACGAGGGTCGCAATGCGGAGCGTCACAGGTGGACCCTATCGGGCAATTGCCGCGGAGGTCTAAAAATTTGCGCCTCAGGAAATTATCCAAAGAATGTTCGCTGAAGTTCACTCCAATCAGCACACCTGCGCTCCTCCTCGCGGATAGTCTCCGCGTCAAGCCTTAGGAGGCAGCCCAAATGGCACGAGTTGTTCTCGATCATGTAACCAAGAAGTACGGCGATGTGGTCGCAGTCCAAGACCTAAGCCTTGAGATACGAGACCGCGAATTCCTAGTCCTTTTAGGGCCATCTGGGTGCGGAAAATCTACGGCTCTGAGGATGATCGCAGGGCTCGAAGATCTGAGTGGCGGGCAAATTGCTATTGGCGACCGCGTCGTAAACGATGTTGAGCCAAAAGATAGAGATATTGCAATGGTGTTCCAGTCGTATGCGCTCTATCCACATATGACGGTTGCGCGAAATATTGAGTTCCCACTTCGGTCTCGCAAGGTTCCTGAGAGTGAGCGCGGACCACTTGTAGAGGAGGCTGCACGAGCTCTAGGGCTAAGTGACCTCCTGGATAGGAAGCCGGCGCAGTTATCTGGTGGACAGCGTCAACGCGTCGCCCTAGCTCGCGCCATCGTGCGCAAGCCCTCGGTATTCCTGATGGATGAGCCATTGAGCAATCTCGACGCCAAACTGCGGGTGCAGACACGCGCCGAGTTGATTGAGCTACAGCGACGCCTCGATGCGACTGTTGTCTACGTAACCCACGACCAAGTCGAGGCCATGACGATGGGGCATCGAATCGCAATTATGAGTGATGGGGTGCTCCAGCAAGTTGGACCTCCCCAGGATGTATATGAACGCCCTGCAAATCTCTTCGTCGCACGCTTTATTGGCGCCCCGCCGATGAACACAATTACAGGCACAATCTCCTCAGAGGGTGGATCTCATAAATTGGTTACCGCCGGGGGAGCAATTGCACTCCCGAATGAGATATCGGGGGCAGCGCGTAATGCAACCGGCCTAGAGGTTGTGCTTGGAGTTCGCCCTGAGCACGTACGAATCCTCCCTCACGAGAGCGAGACTCAGTTTGCTCTTGAGGCAACTGTTGCAGTGATCGAGTCGCTAGGGCATGAGAGGCATGTTGTATGCAGGCTCGCTGATGAGCAGATGGTAATTGTGCGTCAGACGGTTGAGACAGAGCGCCCGGTAGAGGGAGCGGCTGTCCGGCTCAGCGCCGACCCAGTAGGTCTTCACCTTTTCGACGCGGCCACAGGGCTGCGCCTTGATGCGGCTGACTCGCAATCAGTTGGGGACGACGAGTGACAGCGGATATTGCGCCAGAGAGGGGTTTAATGGGGGAGGGCTTAATGGTGACGGGACTGGTAGTGGAGGTAACGCCACGGAAGCGTTTCCTGAACCGCCGTCGCAAAGAGGCCGGTCTCGGTTACCTCATGCTCGCTCCGTCGCTACTCATCTTCTCCGTCTTCGTTTTCTACCCATTCTTTAAGAACTTCTACCTCGGATTCTTTAGAACCCCGCCATTCCCAGGCCTGCCAGCGCGCTTCGTCGGGCTTGACCAATTTCGAGAGGTTCTTACCTCTGATTACTTCACGAACAGTTTTCGCGTCACGATTGTTTTCGCTCTCTTAACAGTGCCTGCAGGAATAATCCTTGGGTTGCTGCTCGCAATGGTTGCTAATCAGCGCCTAAAAGGAATAGGTGCGTATAGAACTATTTTCTCGTCCACTGTCGCGACTTCAGTAGCGGTTGCATCTGTAATTTTTGGGACGCTCTTAAATCCACAGGTTGGATTACTTCCATGGCTTGGTTTAACTACTAACCCATCAATTCTTGAGAACCCGAAGTACGCGTTATTCGCGGTGGCGGTTACAACTATCTGGCAGAACCTCGGTCTTTCATTCATTGTCATGTCATCAGGGCTCCAAGCAATACCGGATGAAATCATCGAAGCAACAGAGGTAGACGGAGCACGCCCATGGACACGCTTCTGGCGCGTCACCCTTCCGCTTCTCTCTCCTACTGTCTTCTTTGCATTTGTGGTTGGATCAATCGTTGCATTCCAAACCTTCGGGCAGATCGATCTACTCACTCAGGGTGGACCGATCGATAAGACCAATGTGCTTACGTATGCGATATATAAAGCACTTCGTGATCAAAATGAAGGAAAGGCCGCTGTTCTAGCAGTCGCATTATTTGGCGTCACACTTTTGTTGACTACCGCCCAGATGCGCATCCTCGAGAGGAGGGTCCACTATGGCAACTGAGTTTCTCAACGGTACTTCCGCTCCTGCTGTGCCGATAATTGATCTCGTCGTGAGCGAGGAAGACAGAGTTGCTGTTGCAAAACGGCATAAGAGGCGCCGAGCCTCTGTAGCTATTCGTTATGTATTCCTTACGCTCCTAGCGGCGATCATTCTCTTCCCGATTTACATCACAATCGTGAACTCATTGCTAACGCCACTCCAAATTGCAGCGCGACCGCCATTCTTCTTCCCCACAAAGCCAACGTGGGGTGCGTACTCGGATGCTTGGACCTCCGGTCATATGTCGCTCTATCTCATGAACTCGGTCATCGTCACTTTTTTGATCGTGACAGGCCAGATTGTGACAGCGACCTGCGCTGCTTACGCCTTTGCTTTCTTAGAGTTTCCACTAAAGAGGACGCTCTTCATTGTCTTTCTGGCGACGCTTATGGTGCCCTTTGAAGTGACAGTAATTACGAACCTCACCACGGTCGTGAATCTTGGTTGGTACAACTCGTATGCGGGGTTAGCTGCTCCCTTTATGGCTACGGGATTCGGCGCCTTCCTGCTGCGCCAAGCCTTTTTAGGAGTACCTCGAGACTTGAGGGATGCAGCGGCGCTCGATGGGTATGGTCACTGGCGCTTTATGGTGCGAGTTGCGGTACCTCTAGCGAGACCGGCGATGGCTGCTCTGGCGGTCTTCTCATTCCTAGGTGCAT
>WLHA01000236.1 GCA_009702955.1 Actinomycetota bacterium | reverse complement strand
GCACCAAGCAACAAGAAGATCCAATACTTTGAGATGCATGGTCACCGCGGCCTCTATTCAGACGGATGGAAAGCTGTTACAAAGCACACCCCAGGCGTGTCATTCGATGATGACGACTGGGAGCTGTACCACATTGAAGAGGATCGCTCAGAGTGCAAGAACCTCGCTGCCGAGATGCCCGGGAAATTGGCTGAGCTGATTTCGCTTTGGTGGATTGAGGCCGATGAGCATGGGGTTCTCCCACTCGACGACCGCGGTATCGAACTCTTCGGAGCGCGCTTCCGCGATCGTTCACCACACCCGACATCGCGTAACTATGTATACCGACCACCGATGGCCCCGCTACCAGCACAGGCAGCGGCTCCAATCGGGGGGCGTAGTTGGGATCTCGATGCATACCTAACGCGTCTGGAAGGTGAAAACGGAGTCCTGTACGCAAGCGGCACCGAGAACTCTGGAGTAAGCATCTTTATCCAGAACGATCGCGCTGTATTCGATTACAACTGCTTCGGGGATCACTTTGCCGTCGAGTCTTCAGTGAAACTCGGCAGCGGCGAGTACGTCGTTGGTGTGCGGTTCCGACGCATCTCGCGCAACGGCATCGCAACGCTGGTCATTAACGGCGAAGAGTGCGGAACAGTTGAGATCCCGTTCGTGATGGGGGTCATGTCGAGCATCGGGCCAAGCGTCGGGTACGACCACGGCTCGCCTGTAAGCGATCGTTACTCCAATACCTTCCCGTTCGAGGGCACCCTTGAGCGAGTAGAGATCCAGGTACAGATGGGTAGAGACCACGCAGGACTTGCGGAGTCAGAGTCGCTAGCGGCATTCGCAAGGCAGTAGCCCCCAAGCTCTCGAACTTCGGGTAGTTATTGTCGCTATAGCGACAATAATCGCCCGAAGTTCGGCAATTCTTGGGTGAGCAAACAAAATTAATGTGACGACGCGACGAGGCCCCGGTATTAACCGGGGCCTCGCTACTTCGTACCTAATAATTACTTGCCAGTCATTTACTAGTCATTCCGAGAAGGTCTGACTTAGATCCGTTACCTCTAAGCGAGTTCGGAGCAGATCGTCTCAACCATGAGCCGAGTAACCACGTATGGGTCACAGTTGGCGTTGGGGCGACGGTCCTCTAGGTAGCCCTTCTGGTCAATCTCTGTCTGCCACGGAATTCGCACCGATGCACCGCGGTCAGAGACTCCGTAGGAGTACTGGTCCCAACGCTGTGTCTCGTGAGCGCCTGTAAGTCGGCTCTCAATGTCGTGACCGTAGTTCTCGATGTGCAGAGCAGCCTTCTTACCGAGTGCCTCGCATCCGGCGATGATCTTTGCGTAACCACCGTCCTCGCGCATTGCCTTGGTAGAGAAGTTGGTATGTGCACCTGCACCGTTCCAGTCACCCTTTACAGGCTTCGCGTCGAGGGTAGCCATTACCTCAAACTCCTCAGCGATGCGGTAGAGCAACCAGCGAGATACCCAGAGTTGGTCAGAGACCTCTAGCGGTCCTAGCGGCCCAACCTGATACTCCCACTGCCCAATCATTACCTCGGCGTTTGTGCCGGAGATAGAGAGGCCAGCCTCAAGGCAAGCATCTGTGTGAGCCTCGACAACGTCGCGACCAAAAATTTCGTCTGATCCGACGCCGCAGTAGTAACCACCCTGAGGTGCTGGGAAGCCGTTCTCAGGGAAACCGTGAGGGCGGCCGTTCTTGAAGAACGTGTACTCCTGCTCGATCCCGAACCAAGACTCTTGCGACGCATACTTAGCGGCTACGTCTCGTAGTGCTGCACGCGTGTTGGTCGGGTGAGGCGTCATGTCGACGAGCATCACCTCGCACATCACGAGAACATCATCGCCACCACGAATGGGGTCGGGGCAAGTGAAGACTGGGTTCAATACGCAGTCAGACTTGTCGCCAGTCGCCTGGTTGGTTGACGATCCATCGAAACCCCAAACAGGGAGCGCATCGCCGTCGTCCAAGATCTTTGTCTTGGAGCGCAGCTTGGCTGTTGGCTTGGTTCCGTCGATCCAGATGTACTCAGCCCGGTAGGCCACTTGTATCTCCTTCGCAATAAATAATTTGGTCAGGTCCGAATCTAGGCCCGGACCCCCTGCCAGAACCATCTCGGCTCTAGGAACCGAGTGCTCTCGGTACCCCAACAGCCTGCCCGACCCTGCGCACTATGACGTTGCACGTTTGTGAACGCTGCGTGAACGATACCTAAGACCCCCAGTTCCGGGCCACCCGCGGCACCCATGCTGCCCAAGGGAGCAGTTCCTAAGTCCCTCAGTCCCTAATGCAGGCGCTAACCCAATGAACCTGCCCCTGGGTCCTCAAGTTGCTCTTGGGATCAGCAGGCCCGACGCCCCTCAGCGAGGCAGCCCGAGGACCCTCTCGCCGAGAATGTTCCGCATCACATTTGAGGTGCCGCCCATGATTGTGTATCCAGGCGCGTAGCAGAGGCCGCGTGTCACGTCGTCCCAGATCATCGAATCTGCCCCGAGCACATGAAACACAAACTCGGCGACCCGTGCCTCGTGC
This sequence comes from Actinomycetota bacterium, assembly GCA_009702955.1. Taxonomy (GTDB): domain Bacteria; phylum Actinomycetota; class Acidimicrobiia; order IMCC26256; family IMCC26256; genus IMCC26256. The sequence goes on along the minus strand of WLHA01000236.1, from coordinate 1,284 downwards.
TCTGTGCAGAAACATTTTGTAGCAGCGCTAAATCCGGCCGGGGCCTGCTTGAGCACTTCTCTTACTACAAGGATGCGCCCAATTCTGTAGTCGATCTCGAGTCTGCTAATTCGCTGACGCACCAGAGGGTCGGATCGATCAGCGCGTGCAAGAGCAATCTCGTATAGCGCTCGATTCGATACAAGACGATCCACTCCGCCGCGTTCGTGCTCAAGTTGTCGCATCGTCTGCCTAAACGCGGCGCCTTCGACTCCGACAAGATTCGAGACTGGAACGCGCACATCTGAGAAGAACACTTCACAGAAATGTCGATTGGTAGTCATATCGGTAATGGCGCGTACCTCTATACCCGGAGTATTCATCGGCACTATTACCTCTGAGATCCCAGCGTGGGCCGCGCCTTCCGTGCTCGTTCGACCTATTAGGTAGCAGTAATCCGCGACAGCTCCAAAACTCGTCCAGATCTTCTGCCCGTTGATCACAAAGTCGTCTCCATCGCGTACAACCGATGTGGCGAGGCTTGCGAGATCGCTACCAGAGTTCGGCTCGCTCATTCCGATGCACCAGGTGGTCTCCCCAGAGAGGATTTGAGGTAGGTACATCTGCTGCTGCTCTGGGGTTCCGTATGCGATTAATGCCGGACCCATCTGCCGGTCCGCAAACCAAATTGCCGCAACCGGAGCCCCGGCAGCAATTAACTCCTCGCCGACGATGAGGCGATCAATAGGAGGTCTGCCTCCCCCACCAAACTCTTTAGGCCAAGTCATTCCAATCCATCCGAGCCCAGCCATCTCGAGTGCAAACTCTTTAGAGAATCCGTTGATCCACGAATCATTGTGGCGCCCGAACCGAGCGACGGCACTTACGGCAACTTCGCGTGCCCGAGCGCGTAACTGCTGCTGCTCATCGCTCCACGAAAAGTCCATTGATGCGTCTCCATTCAACCGCTAATCGCGGGACTCGAAAAATTCTTCAGCGCAGACCGGCTTGTTCTGGCCTGTGTTGTCGCCTGTGTTATCGGCTGCGTTATCGCCGAGGTAGAGACTACTGATCAAGAACGTGAATGACCGGGTGGAGCGCTGATCCGGATACCTATGCGAGGCTCGCCAAGTACTTATCAAACTCCTCAAAAGACGACTCCATGCCTGCTCTAGCCTCTGGACTGCGGTACATCGCAGGGACGTTTGACTGAACCGTCACAGTGCGAGTTGTGCCATCCCCAAGGTCGTAGAAATCAATGGCTGTAGTCATCGCTGGTTGCGTTGGATCATCAGAGACCTTTTC
>WLHA01000235.1 GCA_009702955.1 Actinomycetota bacterium | reverse complement strand
GGCTGGAGAGGCTCGTCTATAACAGCAATCCGCTCCGGATACACGCGCTCCGCACGATCGAGGAACTGATTGACAACCAAAGGCATCTTCATGGGGCTGACCGTACCGCACTGAGCCCAAATGCGCCTCTTTTCAGGTCCAAGCCGTGGCTCGCCAGCACTTCCTCGGGGGCTACATTTAGAGGCCGAAGTACTCGTTTAAGAATAGGGAAAGGTGGAGAGTTGTTACACGTTGCAACTGTCCACTGGCAGGACGAGCGTTGGATTGCGCCCCAACTTAAATTTCTGCGCAAGAATCTCCCAGAGCACCAAATATGGGCTTCGCTAAACGGGATTGAAATAGAGCCCTGGCGCGAAGAGTTTTATTTTGTCGAGGACCTGCAGGGTCAACATCACCACAAACTAAATCTCTTAGCGGAGAAGATCCTCGCAGTAGGAGCGGATGAAGACCTTCTCCTATTTGTCGATAGCGATGCATTCCCGATTGCAGAGATTGGAGTCGAACTGCTTGGGGGATACCCACTTGTCGCTGTGAGGCGAGACGAAAATGCCGGCCAACCGATGCCACATCCGTGCTTCTGCTTAACGACGGTTGGGTTTTGGAGAGAGATCCAAGGCGACTGGGGAATAGGGAACTTTCACTGGACCGCCCCTGGAGGAGACCGCCTCACTGACGTCGGAGCGAACCTTCTCGGAAACCTTCTCGAACGTGGCATCGAATGGAGGCCCCTACTGCGCTCCAATAAGTTCGACTTAGATCCTCTGTGGTTTGGTATTTATGGAGACGTCGTCTACCACCATGGGGCTGGGTCACGGCCTGCTATCTCTTATCGACAGACGATCATCCAGCGCGATGCGATCCGAAAAGCGCGCGATGCCGCAGTTATTCCCGCTTCAATACCGCTACTCGGCAAGTTCGAGCGAGGAGTGCGTTACCGTCGGGCAGAGAAGCAGCAAGCAATTATCCAGGGACAGATTCTTGAGAGTGCGAAAATACTCTCAGAGGAAGTTATTGCCTCGATGCTCTCCGACGATGAGTTTTTTCGGCGCTTTACCGAGATTTCTTCGGAGTAGAACTTCTCCGTCGATCTATCACGGCTCGATAATCGCGAAGAATACGTCGAACTGTTCGAGGAGACCTAGGAAGGTTTCAAATTCGCCGGATTCGCCAGTGGCGCGCAGTGCTCCCGAGGTCTCTGCATCATCAAGCGTCATTGTCTCGCTGGTGAGATTCACGAAGGTCTCGAGCGTGAGCGCAACCTTGTTAGCAGCCCCCGTTGAGAACGGCCTATGCCTCAGAGTTCCGTTAGAGAGAAACACCGTATGGAGCTCTCCCCTGTCTATGAACTCGATCTCGAAGCAGATGTCATGCGAGGCTGCTAGTGGACCATTTAGTTTCACAGCACAGTTATCTAGAACCATCTCGGGCGTCATGGCGCGCATGACATCAAGGCTCACTGCACCACGTACGCCGGGCAGCGAAGGCGTACCGTTACGCAACTCCTGCGCAGCGGTCAAGTAAAACGATCGCCAAGGCCCAGACTCAGACTGGTACCCAAGTTGCTCTAGGGCATCGGCTTGAAGCTGGCGTGCCTGCGTATTACCTGGGTCTGCGAATACAACATGGTTTACAACTTGTGCAACCCAGCGATAGTCACCGCGATCGAAATCCGCACGAGCCCGCACGAGAACAGCATCCGCTCCCCCCATGTAGTCAACGAACTTAACTGCTGACTCAACCGGAGGGAGTTCAAATAAGTGCGCTGGATTCGCGTCAAACCAACCCAAGTAACGCTGGTAAACAGCCTTAACGTTGTGATTAACCGTCCCGTAATAATCACGGTTGAACCACTCGTCCCCGATCGCCGATGGCAGCTTCACCATCTCCGCTATCTCGACAGCGGTGTAACCATGGTTAGCGAGTCGCATTGTTTCATCATGGATATAGCGATAAATGTCGCGCTGGCCACCAAGGTACGCAGATATGTCATCTGTTCCCCATCTTGGCCAGTGGTGAGATGCAAACGCGACGTCGCTGCGAGATAGGAATAAATCGATTGCGTCATCGATGTACTTGCTCCAGCCGAGCGAGTCGCGAATCTCTGCACCTCGGGGGGTGTAGACGTTATGCAGTGTGGCTACGCAGTTCTCGGCCATGCATACGGCTCGATACGAAGGAAAGTAGAAGTTCATCTCAGAGGGCGCCTCAGTACCCGGAGTGAGCTGGAACTCAATCGGCACGCCATCTATCTCTAAAACAGTTCCAGATTCAATAATCAATTCGGTCGGCGCAATTAGCCCTCGATTCCCCATCGGGATTGTCTTTCCAAGACCTGCATCAATATGCCCTTGTGCTCCAACCGGCAGGAGAATGCCATACATATACATGGCACGACGCGTCATTGCCGGGCCAGCAGTTACATTCTCGCTAATCGCTGCCTCTAGAAAACCGTCAGGCGCGATAACGCGGACTTTGCCAGATGTAACTTCTTCATCGGTAACGATCCCGCGCATTCCGCCATAGTGATCAGCGTGACTATGCGTGTAGATAACAGCGACGATCGGTAGCGCTCCAAAGGCCTCATCCACGAGTACGCGCGCCGCTTCCGCGGTCTCCGCGACTGTGAGCGGATCAACAACAATCCATCCAGTCTCACTTCTAATAAACGAGATATTCGAGATGTCGTATCCACGCACTTGGTAAATACCTGGAACTACCTCAAACAAACCGTGAATGTTGTTGAGTTGCCCCTGTCGCCAGAGACTTGGATTAACTGATGCCGGCGCATCGCCCTCCATGAATTCGTAACGCGCTAGATCCCAGATGATGTTTCCAGCAGCTCCCGCGATGCTTGGCGGGTCAATCTGCGAAATCAGCCCACGGCGCGCTCGCTCGAAGTCTGCATCGTCAGTGAAATCCAGCGAATCTGCTACTTCCTGATTTGCCTTTGCGGTAGCAACAGTGGCCGGCTTTGGTAGGGCGGAGTTCTCAGTCATATAACTAGCGATCCTACCTGCACCTCAGCAATGCCGCGTGAGCCATTACCGCGCTCCAGGATCTACGAAATCTAAAGATGGGGCTTCTGCATCAACCGATGTCGCGACGACTTAAAAGCCCGAGACCGAGTGCAACTAACGAGGCCCCAGTTACCACCAAGATCACCACTGCCTCAATGCTCACCGGTGAACCTGGCAGTTTGGGCGTGTGGGAGAACGGCGAGAGATCGATTACGCCGTGGGGGAGCTTTAGCAGTGCTCCAACCTCTGTAATAAGCAAGAACAGCACCAGCGCTGACCACCCAAGGTTCGCCAAGCGAGCGCTGAGTCCGTAGCCAACTACACATAGCCCAATTACAACCCAAGCGGCAGGGAGTTGAATCAAGGCTCCACCGAGAATCGCAATGAAATCCGCTGACTCGCGGGTCTGGTAGGCGCGAGCGATGCCAGCTGAGACTCCTGCGGATGCAGATAGGACAACCGTGCCGACCAGCGCTACGGCGATCTGACTAGCCGCCCATCGCATACGAGTTACTCCGTAGGAGAACAACAACTCCGCTCGCAGTAGCGACTCCTCACTCTTTAGGCGCAGCACAACATGCACTCCGTAAGCAGCAATAAATATCCCGACGAAGCTGAGCTCTGCTGCTAAGTATGCGTTGACTAAACCTTTCTCGCCCCCCAGAAGCTCCATCATCTGTCGCCCGGTCTCAGTGTTTAGAAACTCCCCAACATTTCCGGCAACACCTCCGACCACAGACCCTAAGACGACGAAGGCTGCAGTCCATGCAATGAAGCTCGTACGCTCGAGGCGCCAGGCAAGAGCCAGCGGTG
>WLHA01000234.1 GCA_009702955.1 Actinomycetota bacterium | reverse complement strand
GTTCTTGAGAAGAAGTGGGGAGCCCCCACAATCACCAACGATGGTGTCTCCATTGCTAAGGAGATCGACCTCGAGGACCCATTCGAGCGCATCGGTGCTGAGCTCGTCAAAGAGGTCGCCAAGAAGACCGATGACGTAGCCGGTGACGGTACGACTACCGCAACAGTTCTCGCATGGGCAATGGTCCGCGAGGGTCTGCGCAACGTCGCTGCTGGTGCAAACCCGATGACCATGAAGAAGGGCATCCAGGCTGCGGTTGTTACTGCGGTTGAGTCGATCAAGGCGAGCTCCAAGAGCGTCAAGACCGACCCTGCTCAGATCGCCAATGTTGCAGCCATCTCGGCCGCTGACACGGAGATCGGTGCCATGATCGCTGAGGCACTTGAGAAGGTTGGAACCGATGGTGTAATCACCGTCGAGGAGAGCCAGACCTTTGGAATGGAGCTTGACCTCGTAGAGGGAATGCGCTTCGACAAGGGTTACATCTCGCCTTACTTCGTTACAGACCCCGAGCGCATGGAGGGCGTCATTGACGACCCGTACATCCTCTACGTGGCCTCGAAGATCTCTGCTGTTAAGGACCTCCTCCCGATTCTCGAGAAGGTAATGGCCTCTGGTCGTCCGCTCGTAATCATCGCCGAGGACATTGAGGGCGAGGCTCTTGCGACACTTGTTGTCAACAAGATCCGTGGAACCTTCAAGTCTGTTGCCATCAAGGCCCCTGGTTTTGGTGAGCGTCGTAAGTCAATGCTTCAGGACATGGCCATCCTCACTGCAGGTCAGGTCATCTCTGAGGAGGTTGGCCTCAAGCTTGAGAACGTCGGGCTCGAGATGCTTGGTCGTGCACGCAAGGTTGTTGTCACCAAGGACGAGACAACAATGGTTGAGGGCGCAGGCTCTAAGGCCGATGTTCAGGGCCGGATCAACCAGATCCGCGCTGAGATCGAGAACACCGACTCTGACTACGACCGCGAGAAGCTTCAAGAGCGCCTCGCAAAGCTCTCAGGTGGTGTAGCGATCATCAAGGTCGGTGCAGCAACTGAGGTTGAGCTCAAAGAGAAGAAGCACCGCATCGAGGATGCAGTGCAGACAACCAAGGCAGCCGTTGAGGAGGGCGTGGTCCCCGGTGGTGGAGTTGCGCTTCTTCGTGCGCAGGCCAAGGTGCTCGAGCTTGTCGAGACTCTCACTGGCGACGAGGCAACCGGTGCACGCGCAGTTGCTCGTGCACTCGAGGAGCCACTCAAGCAGATCGCGCTTAACGCCGGTCTTGAGGGTGGAGTCATCGTAGAGAAGGTACGTTCCCTCAAGGGAGCCCACGGACTCAATGCCAGCACTGGCGAGTACGAGGACCTTGTTAAGGCCGGTGTCATTGATGCAGCGAAGGTGACGCGTTCAGCACTTCAGAACGCAGCCTCAATTGCAGCACTCTTCCTTACGACCGAGGCAGTAGTTGCCGAGAAGCCAGAGCCTGCAGGCGCTGGTGGCGGCGGCGGAATGCCGGGTATGGACGGAATGGGCGACTTCTAGTCGATAGCCCTTAGTAAGTAGCTGATCACGGGGCGCCCATTAGGGCGCCCCGTTTTCGCGCCCCTGAGTGCACTCTGTCCCGCTCCTGCCGTAGGGTTGGCTCATGACTCAGACAACCAAATCTCTAACTCGCACAGGTTCTCAAACTCGATTCCGTTTCACAGCGATTCTCGCAGTCACCCTCGCAACTGGGCTCGCCTTCGCTGGGTGCGGTGGGGAGACGAAGCCAGATGCAAGCAAGGTGGGTGCTGTCCAACTCATCTCCTCAAGTGTCGATGCTGCTTCGCAGGTCGAGACAATGCGCGTCGCTGGAGATTTCTCAATCGCAAGCTCAGGTGAGCCCTCGAAGATTGCTCTCGATGGTGGTATCGATTTCAAGAACAACTCAACGAGCCTCAAGACCTCTCTTGGTGACCTAGGGATACCAGGGCTCGACGCTGCAGAGGTTGAGATCCGCTTGGTCGGCGAGACCGCTTACATCCGTGTTGGCGACCTTATTGGCGGGATCGGCTCTGCACTGCTTGGTGGCAAAGAGTGGATCGCTATGGATCTAAGTGCGCTCGGTGGAGAGTCTCTTGCTAGTGCTAACCCAGCAAATCTCCTTGCGACGCTGCGCGGCATTGCTGATGTAAAGAAGGTTGGGACCGATACCGTTCGCGGAAATCAGGCGACCCACTACACGGGGATAATCAACCTTGCCGACGCTCTAGGTGCAGCCCCGAGAGCGGATCAAAAGGAGATCTCCTCCGCGTTCGAGAATCTCTCCAAAGAGTTCCCTGTTGATGTCTGGGTTGATTCAGAGGGGCGCACAGTGAAGCTCTCAACAAATGGGGGCAGCTCGGAGAATAATTTCTCCTTCTCACTGGAGTTCTTTGACTTTGGGGCAGACCTAAATATTTCAGCACCGCCTTCAGGAGATGTCGGCTCTCTCGGGGGTCTGGGCTCCGGCGGCAACTCTTAAAGCGTTGCGCGTGCGCGACCTGAGTCTCGGACTCATTGACCGGTAGCCTCTAGCCGTGGCTGAGTCTGTGATTCCATCTGAGGGTTGGGGAGTTCTACACCTATTCCTAAAGGTCGCGCGCTCCATGTCGAGGCCTGAGTCTTCAACGGCCGCGGAAGTACTCGCGTTAAGCGATGCACTAGTTGCAGATGGGCATCAGTCAGTTTGGTTCCCAGTACTAGGGCACAAAGCAGACCTCGGAGTAATGGTTGTTGGGCCAGACCTACTTCGCCTGCAGCAGTTCCAAAACAAGATTCTCGAGACCGGATTATTTACTCTTGAGTGGTCATACTTCTCGCTCACCGAGGGCTCCGAGTACATGTCGAGTGTTGACGACGAGCGCAGGCGCCTCTCCGAAGAGGAGGGCATAACCGATGCCGCGGAGATTGAGACGCGCCTAACGGTATGGAGCGATCGTATGGTGCACTATCGCGAACAGCGCATTCACCCAAAGCTCCCACAGAGATCAACAATCTGTTTCTACCCGATGTCGAAGAAGCGCTCGGGAGAAGACAACTGGTACTCACTTGATTTTGCGCGCAGAAAAGAACTCATGGCTGGGCATGCCCGCGTTGGGCGCACATACGCTGGCCGAGTCGTTCAACTAATCACTGGCTCTACCGGCATAGACGACTGGGAATGGGGAGTAACGCTCTTTGCCGATGACCCCGTGGCACTAAAAGAGATCGTCTACGAGATGCGCTTTGATGAGGTCTCGGCGCTGTATGGGGAGTTTGGACCCTTTATCACTGGGCTAGTTATGGACCCAGAAGATGCGCTTAAAGCTGTAGGGATTGGCTGAGTATTCATCACGAGGCTGGCGTAATCGCTAACCTAAAAGGCGTGACTACTAGCCAACGCCTATTTGTATCGTTCCCAGAAGCCCTAGTTGATCGTCCGATGGTCTACGAGATCATCAAACGATTCGATGTAATACCGAGTATTCGTCGTGCGAATGTTGAGGAGCACTCGGGGTGGACGATTCTTGAGATCTCGGGTGAGGCACAGAGCATCGCTGACTCCATTGCATACCTAGAAGAACTCGGATGCACCGTCAATCGAATGGAGGGCGACGTCCTAGAGGGATAGTCGCGTGTTGATGACGCGTCTGCGTTGACCGACCAATAGTGATAGAGGGCGACGTCCTAGAGGGATAGTCGTCTTCTCTGCAGGACTATTCGTGACTCAGGTCTCTCCAGACGGGAAAGAGCAAGTACTCGACTCCATCGCGAAACTCACTGCGCCCAGATTCCCTGAAGCTCAAGATGTGATGCTCTGCGATAGAGAATCCGAGCATCCGCTTTAGGTCGGCCATGGGCAG
>WLHA01000233.1 GCA_009702955.1 Actinomycetota bacterium | reverse complement strand
GGCCGAAGCACTTTGAGGGCCACCGAGCGCTGTAGGTGGGTATCACGGGCGGCCACGACATCTGCGCCGGCCGAGCCACCGAGGCGACGCCCGGTCTCGTACCTACCTGCGATTAGATCCTGGTTATCGCTCAATTGGCTAACTTCTCTCTACGAATCTCGCCCCCTGAATGGGGCTTGCCCTCCCCTGACGATAGTAAATGGAGCACTTGATATACCGCTCATAGGGCTGCAGGTATACCCCTCGGGCGCCCCTTGAACGCCCCTATGCGCGCGGCTCGCAATTTGGGGCCTCGCTACTGATACGATGCGAAGCCTCTTGGAGAGGTCATCGAGCCCCCATCGTCTAGTGGCCCAGGACGCTGCCCTTTCAAGGCGGTAACGGGGATTCGAACTCCCCTGGGGGCACCGAGATCGTACGAAATCCATCGTGCGATTGTCTCGGTCCTGTGGTGCAGTTTGGAGTGCACGCCGCCCTGTCAAGGCGGAGGCCGCGGGTTCAAATCCCGTCAGGACCGCTAGTACGTGCCCGGCGCTTCGGCGCCGGCGTACGTTGCCCGGCCGGGTAGCTCAGTTGGTAGAGCGCGCGCCTGAAAAGCGTGAGGTCACCGGATCGACGCCGGTCCCGGCCACCCTCAGGTATTCCCTCTACAGGTATTCCGCCTGCGAAACCCGTCTAAATATCTAATTTGCCCCAGAACGCGATCGACCCCGAGCACTGATGCTCGGGGTTTTGTTAAGCCCGGGGGGGTTGGGCTAACACGATCGCTCTACTTGTTGATTTTTCTCGGAGCGAACTAGATCTCCGAAAGGATGGATCTAGAGGGCGCCCTCGCCGGAAATTCCTTGGCTGCGGTCTAGGAACGCCTGCACCTCAAGAGCATCAAATCTACGGTGCCCACCAAGGGTGCGGATGGCTGAGATCTTTCCGGCGCGAGCCCACCTTGTCACTGTCTTGGGGTTGACCCTAAACATCTGAGCAACCTCGCCGGGGGTCAAGAGGTTGGTAGTGGGGCTTGGTGTAGCAATCATTGGTTCTCCTAATTGTGGTTCGGGGTCTTGGTTCGGGGTCTTGGTTCGGGGTCTTGGTTCGGGGTTTCGCTTCGGGGTGTCATGGTCATGTCGTGGTCATGTAGGGGTGGGATTCAACTTTGATAGGGGCTCTCGTTGCAATAACGAAATCATCCCCTATGGGACAGAAAGTACGGCAGGGACTTTCGGCACCTATTTGCCCGACTTTGTGCCCAGCCTCAGGAGAATGGCAACCGCCTAGCATCCCCGCAGTGGAAAACGCCTCCCTCCATCACCGCCTAAGGAGGCATGGAGAGAGTTTTCACTACACTCGCCGGAATGCCTAGGGTTATTGCGGTCGCTAATCAAAAGGGTGGCGTCGGTAAGACCACGTCAGTTCATGCTCTCGGCGCCGCTTTAGCTCGTTACGGAGTCCGAGTTCTGCTCGTCGATCTCGATCCTCAGGCCTGCCTTACCTACTCCCTTGGACTCGACCCTGAGACCATGAGCGCGTCTCTCCATGACGTAATTGCTAAGCGCGTCCATGCAGATTTGGCGATAAGGCGAGTCGGCGAACTGAGTATTCTCCCAGCCTCAATTGACCTAGCGGCAGCAGAGGTGCAACTGCTCTCGCGAACTGGCCGCGAGTATGCGCTCGCACGAGCAATTGACCCTGTTCTTAGCGATTACGACATCGTGCTCATTGACTGCCCTCCATCGCTCGGCATTCTCACAATCAATGGCCTTACCGCTGCCGACTCCGTTCTAATTCCGCTGCAGTGTGAAACGCTCTCGCATAGAGGCGTTGGGCAACTGCTAGAGACCATCGCGGACGTCCGGGCTTTTACACAGCCCGACCTTGAGGTACTCGGAATCGTTGCGACAATGTTCGACGCACGCACGCGCCATGGTCGTGAAGTGCTTGCTGATGTTCAGATTCGCTATGGATTAAGGGTCTTTGAGCCATCCGTGCCGAGATCTGTGCGTTTTGCTGAGGCCCCTGCTGCAGGGCGTTCAATTATCGATCATGCTCCGTCATCCGTTGGAGCGGCTGCATATACCGAGATCGCTCACACAATCGCGGTCGAGGCCGGAGTCATCACTCCTGCCCCTGATCATTCAGATGCCCCTGACCATTCAGATGCCCGAGGTGTTCCACAGGTATGAATGACTCTCCGCGCGCTCCGCTCTTCTCAACAGCACAACGGCGCGCAGGCACACTCGTTGTTGAGTGCGAACGATGCAACGGGCGCGTGCGCGTAAATTATCTAGAGTTCGCTCGCCTTCACGCTCCACTGTGGGCATGGGCACCGTGGCGGCTCCACAGTCGCTGGATGAACTGCCCCGCGTGCGGCCATCGCACATGGCTCGCCGCTCACTGGTTCGACTAACCAGCGAACTGCTCTACTCCGCGCTTATGCACCAGCTGCAGCGTTGAAGCCCTCAATCGCCTCGCATGCCTCGAGGTATTCATTTACCCAACGCTCGATTACCGCGGCAGAGCGCTCGACGCGCTCAAACTGCCCGACGACCTGACCCACCGGGTTGAAGGCAACATCGACGGTCTGGTCTGGCCAACGGTGCGTAGCAGCAACCGCCACGCCAGAGACCATGTACTGAAGCGGCATGCCGAGAGGATCGGGGTTAGCCGGGTCATCCCATGCATCGGTCCATTCGTTACGCAGCATGCGGCAGGGCTTGCCGGTAAACGAGCGCGAGCGGACTGTGTCGCGAGACGATGCGTCGATGTACGCCTGCTGCTGAACCGGAGTGTTCTCCGCCTCCTCAACCATTAGCCACTGCGAACCAGACCATGCGCCCTGGCACCCGAGTGCAAGCGCAGCAGCAATCTGCTGGCCACTACCGATTCCACCGGCTGCAAGTACCGGGCGAGGCGCAACTGCCTTTACAACCTGGGGCCAGAGAACCATCGAGCCAACCTCGCCGCAGTGACCTCCACCCTCGCCGCCCTGGGCGATGATGATGTCAACATCGGCTGCGGCGTGCTTCAACGCCTGATACGGCGAACCGCAGAGCGCTGCAACCTTGCGACCTGCAGCGTGGATCCTCTCGATCATGTCCGGAGGTGGGGTTCCGAGCGCATTCGCAATGAGTGTCATCTTCGGGTGATTGAGCGCCACGTCAACCTGAGGTGAGGCGGTGGTCTCAGTCCATCCAAGTAGCTGGAGGGTGTTGTCATCCTCGCCCTCTGGCAACGGAACTCCGTGGTCGAGCATCAGTTTGCGAGCAAAGTCGAGATGCTGCTGCGGGACCATGTCCTGAAGCATCCTTGTTAGATCCTCAGCCGACATATCGGCATCCATACCCTCGTATTTATTCGGGATCACGATATCGACGCCATAAGGGTGGTCGCCTATGTGCTCATCGATCCAGTTCAGTTCAATCTCGAGCTGCTCCGGAGAGAATCCAACTGCACCGAGCACACCAAACCCGCCTGCCTTCGATACGGCCACTACAACATCGCGGCAGTGTGTGAAGGCAAAGATAGGGAACTCGATACCAAGGTCGTTGCAGAGTTGGGTGCGCATATTGATGCCCTTCCGGTTTTAGGGGTTGATGTTGTAAATGTTGGTGCTCTAAATACTGACGCTCTAAATGGTGGTGCTCTAAATATTGATGCTCTAAATGTTGATAGTAAATCTGCGGATCAGTTCTCCAGAACTACGCGAGTACCCTCGAGGGTTCCAGCGTTGCGCCAGTCGTCGAGGAGCGCAGCGTACGCGAGTAGCGAGCCCGGGTATACCGCGCCACGAGCTGCGAGCATGGTGCGCGCGCCCTCGCTGTTTCCATAGCTCGGTGTGCATGTCTTGTTGTACTG
>WLHA01000232.1 GCA_009702955.1 Actinomycetota bacterium | reverse complement strand
TCTTGGAGAGTCAGTCATGTTTAGAGTGGCACGCGCTATTGAGGCAGCAGGCGGTGTGGCATGAGCGGCAACGAGGCACAGGCTGAGATCCAATACGAGACTGTCATTGGGCTAGAGGTCCATGTCGAGCTCGCAACAAAAACAAAACTTTTCTGCGCATGCGCTAACGAGTTTGGTTCTGAGCCCAATACCAATATCTGCCCAGTCTGTTTGGGGCTTCCCGGCTCGCTCCCTGTGTTGAATGAGCGGGTAGTTGATTTTGCGCTCCGAATTGGAGAGGCACTCAACTTCACAGTTCCTGAGCGATCGATATTCCACCGAAAGAACTATTTCTACCCTGATATGCCCAAGGATTTTCAGACGAGTCAATACGACGAACCGATCTGTGCCGAGGGATGGATAGAGGTTGACGGCGAGCGCATCGGTATTGAGCGTGCGCATATGGAGGAGGACACTGGCAAGTCCACTCATGTTGGTGGCGGTGGGCGCATCCATGATGCAGACCACTCGCTAGTTGATTACAACCGCGCTGGTGTTCCTCTCATGGAGATCGTTAGTCACCCAGCGATGCGCTCCTCAGAGCAGGCCCGCGGGTATGTAAGTGAATTGCGTGCAGTGCTGCTTGCGATTGGAGTCTCCGACGTAAAGATGGAGGAGGGCTCAATGCGGGTAGATGCGAACGTATCTATTCGACCAGTAGGCACAACGCAGCTCGGTACAAAGGTCGAGATCAAGAACATGAACTCCATTCGTTCACTTGGCCGCGCTATCGATTACGAAGTTGAGCGACAGACAATCGCAACAAATACCGGCGAGCGCATTGTTCAAGAGACGCGCCATTGGGACGAATCTGAGGGCATTACTCACGGTATGCGCAGCAAAGAGGGCTCCTCGGATTATCGGTTCTTTCCGGAGCCTGACCTTGCGCCGGTAGCGCCGACGGATGAAATGCGTGCGGCTGCGCGCGCTGCGATACCAGAGTTGCCTGCAGCGTTGCGGGAGCGGATAGTCGCCGAGTGGCAGGTCGCCGAGCACGATGCGAGAGTGCTTGTCGCTAATCCAGCACTCTCTGATTATGCGCAGGAATCTGTAGCAGCTCTGCGCTCTGGCTCTGCTCGAGATGTAGTGAACTGGTGCACCGGAGAGCTCCTCGCATACGGAAATGAGACGGGTAGCGAGCCGAACTCCTGGGCGCTCTCGCCGATCGCCCTCGCAGAGTTGGTTGGCCTAGTCGGCGATGGAGCGATCTCACGCTCGCAGGCAAAAGAGGTCTTAGCTGGTTGCCTCGCAGGGGAGGGTGCTCCTAGCGATGTTGCGAGTGCACGCGGACTCGCACAGGTCTCAGACGAAGGAGCCCTTGCTGCGATTATCGCTGGCGTCTTAGAGGCCAACCCTGACGCAGTAGCCGAGTTCCGCAACGGAGACGAGAAGGCTCAGAAGAAGAAGCGAGGATTCCTTATGGGCGAGGCAATGAAGGCAAGCAAAGGCCAGGGGAACCCCGCTCTACTCAACCGTCTCCTCGATGCAGGTCTCGAATGACCGATAACACGCAGAGTCAGTACCGCATGAGTGTTGATGACGGCATTGAGCGCATCCTTGTTGTATCCGCCCATCCAGATGACGTTGATTTTGGCGCTGCCGGTTCCATAGCGACATGGACCGATGCTGGTATCGAGGTCTCCTACTGCTTGGTCACTGATGGCGATGCAGGGGGATCTGATAACACGATTACGCGCGCCGAGATGGGCCAGATCCGCAGGCGCGAGCAGACGGATGCCGCCGCGAAGGTTGGGGTAACCGATCTGCACTTTCTTGCTCACTCAGATGGACGCGTCATGGCCTCGATCGAACTGCGCCGCGACCTCTCTCGCGTTATTCGGATGGTCAAGCCAAACAGAGTGCTGATCCAGTCGCCGGAGCGAAACTGGGATCGCATCTACGCAAGCCACCCAGATCATCTTGCAGCCGGCGAGGCAGCGATGGCTGCGGTCTACCCAGACGCTCGTAACCCATTTGCGCACCCAGAGTTACTAGAGGAGGGATTTGAGCCGTGGGCTGCACGCGAGGTCTATGTAATGGCGCACCCAAACTCGAATACAGCAGTGGATATTACGAGCGCGATCGACCGCAAGATCGCTGCCTTGATGTGCCACGAGAGTCAGCATGCTGACCCAAAGATGATCGAGACACTTGTTAGAGAGTGGGCTCGGGCAAACGCTGGGCTTGCTGGTCTTGATGACGAGAGACGCGCCGAGATATTCCTGTGTGTCGATACTGCATAGCCGCGGCGTTCTCTAGAAAACTAGAAACCTCTCGAGCTTAATAACCGGGAATACCCTTTAAAAAGGCTCTCCACATGCTTCTAGAGAGTGGCTTTTATCTCGGCAACAACCTGTGACCATGCCCCAGGATCGCTCTCATACGGCGCATTGATCGATACTCGATTCACTACCCCAAGTGTGCGCTCTAGTAATCCGGGTGCGACCTTCTTGAGTTCGCCACGCACTGCAAATAGATCAAGCACTTCATCGTTGATGATTCCAGGCATATCTGCCCAGTTGCCCTCGCGTGTCATGCGGTGCAGCACACCTTGAATCTCTCCTAGGCCGTGATGCTCAAGCACTACGCGGTATGCCGGGGTAGATGCATAGAAAGCGATCTGAGTTCGCACTATCAGCTCGGCAGTAGCGAAGGCTTCATCAGTCTCTCCACTAATAACCATTACCGGCCAGGTCAGTTCAAGATCTTCTACTGAGCGACCAGCACGCTCGGCTCCGCGAGTAAGGGCGGGGAGGGTTACATCTCTTACGAACTCGGGTGTACTAAACGGATGAATCAGAAACCCATCGGCTACCTCACCTGCAACCTCTGTCATCGCAGGACCAACCCCAGCGAGGTGCACGCGCGGTTTTCCAAACTCGCTTGGCCCAGGATCGAAGAAGGGAGTCATCAGCGTGTGTCGATAATGCTCGCCCTCAAAATGCAGAGGTGTGCGGTCTTGCCATGCGCTCCAGATCGCTTGGAGCGCCAGAACAAACTCGCGCATGCGCGCAGCGGGTTGCGACCAAGGCATAGAGAAGCGGCGCTCGATGTGCGGCTTCACCTGAGATCCAAGGCCGGTAATCATGCGCCCGCCTGATAGGTCATTTAGGTCTCTAGATATGTTCGCGATCGTCATTGGGTTGCGGGCAAAGGCGATCGCCACTGCAGTCATCAACTCAATGTGCTCTGTGTGCTCGGCAGCTAGGGCAAGAGGGAAGAACGGATCATGTGGCCCCTCGAAGGTAAATGCGCCGTCATAACCAAGGGACTCAATCTTGCGGGCCATCTCGGGTACGGAGTTGAGCCCAAGGGCAACGAGGGGAGCGTCTACCTTCATGGGGTGGAGCCTACGGCCCGGGCATAGGGCAAGGTGGAGTCGCCCTGTACGCTTGGAGCCATGACGACTGAAGACCAGACCCCCACCGCAAACACACCAGGCACGAAGACCCCCAACATGAAGCCACGCAGCGGCGAAGTTACCGACGGTATGTCGCGAGCCCCGGCTCGGGCGATGCTGCGCGCTGTTGGAATGACCGACGACGACTGGGGCAAGTCTCAGGTAGGGGTGGCTTCATCTTGGAACGAGGTGACGCCTTGCAACATGCCGCTCGACCGGCTTGCCAAGCGCGCTAAGCAGGGTGTGCGTGATGCAGGTGGATTCCCTCTCGAGTTTGTAACGATTGCAGTCTCGGATGGAATTTCTATGGGGCACGAAGGTATGCGCGGCTCGCTAGTAAGCCGCGAGATCATTGCCGACTCTGTTGAGTGCGTGATGCACTCTGAGCGCTTCGATGCACTTGTGAGCTTTGCCGGTTGCGA
>WLHA01000231.1 GCA_009702955.1 Actinomycetota bacterium | reverse complement strand
TTGTTGATGCCTAAGTCTTTGCGAAGTTCGGCGACAGTGAACTGCTGAATTATCTGCCAGCCCTTCTTGGTGCCGAGAGAATCAACTCCACAACCATTTCGCCCCAACTCTAGGAGGCGATCTGGGATACCGATTCCGAGACCTTTAGCGATCCCGATCAAGTCGGTTCCAGAACGGATAGCAAGGCATGCATCGCTAAACGCATTGTGCCCAAGCTTGCCAATCTCGACAAAGCGCTTCGGAGCGTTCAGCGCTGCATATGAAGCCGCCGCCGATGCCGGGGTAATTGCTATGTCCTCTGCCCCAGTGATCAACATCGTTGGGGTGCGGGAGGTTACGGGTGCCTGCGGCCCTACTGCGGCCCAGCCAACTATCGAAGATATGCGCTTGTTATCGAGGAGGCTGAACATTGTTCCGCCGCCTGCCGAATGGCCAACTGCGCCAACTTTCCCTGGCAACAAGTGTCCTTTGAATCTGCTTCCCTTTGCGGTGTTCTCAGCTACAACCAAGTCAAGCGCTGCAACCGCGGTAGCCGAGATTTTGGTTCTACGGTTCGGATCAGCTGCGCCACTAGTTCCAAGGAACTGCGAGAGAAGTCCGTACTCTGTGAAGTCAACCGAGGCGACGACGAAACCCCAAGACGCGAGGCCTGATAGTGGGTAGCCGTAGACACCTCTCCACCCGCCAGCACCGTGAGAAAATAGAACGATCGGGAACTTCGATGCTGCAACCGGAACATTGCGGTAAGCAGGAATAGTTACAGAGAGATCAGTTCCAGCCGGTACGGCAGGGAGACCAGCAAGGATGTCTGCGGGAATAGCGTCTGTCTGAAGGTACGTTGCGCGCTTCTTGCCCTTCGTGCTCCCCGTCTTGGCTGGGTAATAAACCTCGATCTTGCGATCTGGCAGCGAGAGTGTTGTGACACCTACGGCATAAGGGCCAGGCTTTGAGTAGACGGGTTCTGGAGCAGCAGCCTTCGTAGAGCGCTGCGCACCTGCAGGCAGAGCAGCCGACGAAATCAGCGCTAGCGCCGAAGCTGTAATTACAGCTGATCTGAAAAATGCATTCTTATGAGCCTTAACCATTTCGCTGATACCCCCATCAGGCAGTTGGTCTCTATCTGCTGCTGTGTATTTGATCTAGTTACTTGTACCACTTACTAGATCCTGCAGGATAGCAACTATGACGGGTAGTTGCCCTCTTACTCCGGTGTCATCCGCTCTCTCAATTCACTTAGCGGTAGAGAATTACTCCACCAACTTCTCGAAGATGAACTCGTGTTTTAGGTAGCTCAAATCGCGTTCGTGTCCAGGGGTCGGAGGGTTGAGTGCCGAGGCTTGGATCAGTCGCCACCCATCTCTCAAGGCATCTACTCCGGTCGCATACGGAGCCGAGGGGTGGGCCACTACCGGAGGCGTTGGGCCCTCTCCGGCGCCGTCGTACT
Source organism: Actinomycetota bacterium (assembly GCA_009702955.1). Classification (GTDB taxonomy): domain Bacteria; phylum Actinomycetota; class Acidimicrobiia; order IMCC26256; family IMCC26256; genus IMCC26256. The sequence goes on along the minus strand of WLHA01000231.1, from coordinate 2,418 downwards.
CTGACCAAGCGACTACCGGCGCGTCGAGCGCACTTGATGCAAGGTATAGAAATAAGACCTGTTGACGAATGCTCATCGCGCCCCTCCATCAAGAGCCTCGCGAGACTCAGTTCGCGTTAAATACCAGTCTGAGTCATAGGTCTCATCGCCGGTTACGTACCTCCAGAGCCGTGCACGATTGACAGTCTCTAAGCGACTAGCAGCGAACTCAAACCAAGGTTCAGGCGTACGAAACTTTGCGGAGACCGCTCGCGGATCGTAGGTACCAAAGATGTGGTCGCTCTGCTCTCCCTTGACTGCGTCGTAGTCATCAAGATTCCAGCGGCGAACCTGCGGTGACTGCGGGTTGAGTCGAATCTTGTACATCCAGCGGCGAGTGGCGCTGTGATTTGCACGACCTCGGTGCCACATTCCTTGATGAAACACAACGATCGATCCCGCTGGCCCTGAGAAGTCGGCCTGCCCAGAGAAGTTCTGATAACGAGCGATATCTGCTTGATTAACACTTCGCAGGTGAGAGCCTGGGACATAACCAGTGCCTCCGCCGCCAGGCACAACATCATGTGGAAACCAGAAGAGTTGAATATCGAAGGAACGAGTTACGTCGATAATCGCATCTTGGTGAAGGTACTGATCGAGAATGTCGCCCGCCTCGCGCACATGCACCCAGTCGTGGTCATAGACGGCATCGAGACCAACAAGGCTATGAATAATTCCTTGCACGCGGTCGAGTCTCAGCATCTGCCCAATTGGAGAGGGGTCTGGATAGATGTCAGAGAGCAGAGCACCACTCTTCGGCTTCGGCCGCACCATGTCAGCAATCCCCGTGAGTTCAAACTCTGCGATCGCTGCGCGGTTGATCTCCTCTGGCACTACCGCCTCAAACTCAACAAAGCCTCGCGCCACAAACTGGGCCATCTCCTCCGTGGTTAAGAGGTTCGATTTATCGAGTGCCCAACTTGCGTTATTGGAATCCATTTGGGGAACGTTAGCGAACCTAGAGGAACTAATGAGCCAGAACCCTAACCCTAGGACGGTTCAGTTGACTTGGCGCTCTCGGCCTGCCCAATATGGCTCACGGAGTTTGAACTTCTGCAATTTCCCAGTGGCGGTACGAGCGAGCTCATCGCGAAACTCAATCCCAGTTGGGCACTCAAACCCAGCCAAGAGGGTTTTACAGTGCGCAATTAATTCCGCCTCTGTGGCTTCTGCTCCGCTCGAGAGCACAACGAGCGCATGCACGGTCTCTCCCCACTTTTCATGTGGGATTCCGATCACCGCAACCTCTGCAACTGCCGGGTGCGAATGCAGAGCATCCTCTACGGATATTGAAGAGACATTCTCGCCCCCAGAGATGATGACATCCTTCTTGCGATCGAGAATTGCGACATAGCCCTCGTCATCAATTACTCCGCCATCTCCAGTACGAAACCAACCGTCTTCCATGGCCTCGGCAGTGGCCTCAGGCTGGCTCCAGTATCCGGCCATCACCATGTTGGCGCGTGCCTGAATCTCTCCGTCAGCGCTAGCGCGCATATCTACCCCTAGAGCGGGTGCGCCAGCACGGCCTAAGCGTGCAGCGCGTTCCGACGGGCTTAGCTCATCGTATTCAGCGCGAGATCGGTTCATTGTCAGCAAGGGCGAAGTCTCGGTAAGTCCGTAAATCTGAATGAACTCCCAACCGAGTTCAGTCTCAACGCGCTCAATAGTGCGGGTTGGAGGGGCTGCGCCGGCCACAACGATGCGGGTAGTTCCGTTACCAGGGATAGGGCCATCCCACTCTGCAGCTGCATCTAATACAGCTGATACGACAGCGGGGGCACCACATAGAAGTGTCACACCATGCTCTGCAACACGGCGGAGAATCTCTGCTCCATCAACCTTGCGCAGAACAATGTGTTCTCCGCCCATACCTGTAACGGCATATGGCATCCCCCACCCATTGCAGTGAAACATCGGGAGCGTGTGGAGAAGCACATCGCGGTCGCTTACACCTGTCTGCCAACCGAACGTTGATGCGTTGATCCAAATATTGCGGTGCGTTAGCTGCACTCCCTTTGGGCGCGCAGTCGTTCCACTCGTGTAGTTGATTGTTGCGGTTGCATCTTCATCTGGGGCGCTCCACCCACGGGGAGCGTTATCAAAGTCGTAGAGCAATGCATCAGACTCAGCGCCGATCACGTAGCGGTGCGCTGCGCTCACGTGAGAGAGCGACTCCTCTAGCTCGGGGTCAACAAGCAGCATTGAAGCCCCAGAGTGCTCAACGATGTATGCGACCTCCGCACCTGAGAGACGAAAGTTAATAGGAACAAGCACTCTTCCGGATCCGCTCACGCCGAAGAAAGATGTAAGCAAGCGAGCTGAGTTGTGAGAAACAACCGCCACTCGCTCGCCCTCCCCGATTCCGAGAGCATCAAG
>WLHA01000230.1 GCA_009702955.1 Actinomycetota bacterium | reverse complement strand
TGCGGATCGTCTGGGTTCCCACCGCGAGCGCGTGCAAGGCGCAGCATCTGATCGCGAGGGTAATGAGAGAGATCTCCAAAGTTTGGAGCAGTAGATACATCGAAATATGCAGTGCCCGCGGTCAGGTACGCGTGCCCAGAGTCGAGTAGCTGCTCCACCAACTCAATAATGCGTTCAATCGTCTCCGTAGCGCGAGGTTCGGCATATGCGGGTCGCATTCCTAGTTGACGCATATCGCGTCGGAATCGCTTGAGCTCGGCCTCTGCTAGCTCAAGGTACGGAATACCAAGCTCTCGTGCCTTTGGAAGGATCGAGTCATCAACATCGGTGACGTTGCGCACCATGCGCACTTCGTGACCGAGATCCTCAAGGCGCCTAATTAGTAGGTCATAGGTGAGGTAAGTCGCTGCGTGCCCAAGGTGGGTTGAGTCATAAGGAGTAATCCCACAGACATACATCGTGACGATCGGGCCTGGTTCAAAATCCTTAAAGTCTCTAGATGCAGTGTCCCAGAGGCGAAGTGCCATTGCGCTAATTCCTAGACGCCGCTCAGGCGAAGCCCGGCGCGCACCTTGTGGCGAATGTTGATCGTCAATAGCACTGCGGCGAATGTCTCCATGCCGACTGCATTCTCGAGCGATCCACCATCGAATGCGCGCAGGTCGGGGATCGTGCGAATTATCTCCATCAACGCATTGCGAGCGTCATCATCGTCGCCGCAGGCAACAACGTCACTCTCCATGGCTTCATCGAGCCTGCCGAACTCGGCAGCAGGGACAAGGTGGAAAGCGGTAACGACATGGGATTTCCAAAGCAGAACTTGAATCTCTTTAGCAATTGAACCGTGAGGAGGAAGCACCGCGTTGAACTCGTTGCCGTTACGTTGAAGGTGATTCGCCATAGATACAACGATGCGACCCTGTAACTCTTCAGCAAAATTGCGGCAGGTATCGAGGGCCGCGTCAGCGTTCACAGCAAGCACAACCACATCGGCATTGCATGCATCTGAGTTGTCTCCTGGAGTGATGCGCGCAACTCGCTCGCCCCACTTCTCAGTCAACTCAGCCACCACTGCCTCGGCCTTAGCCTTCTCTCGCGACCCGGCTATCACCTCATGCCCCACATCGGCTAAGCGCGCGGCGAGGCCACGTCCGGCTGGTCCAGTTGCTCCCAAGATTCCTATTCGCACCGCGGAAGTGTGGCACGCCGGAGGCGCCTTACGCGAACCCCGCCATTTGGGGGCCGATCAGGGCCTGCTAAATGATGCAGTCGGCGCCCAACAAAACCCGCAGTTCGGCGAATAACCCGTTGCGGGCATCCACCAAAAACTCATCCCCAAGGCGCATCACAGTGGTCTTGGATGGCTGGTCTAAGTGAAGAAATACCGGGCTCTCTCCCGGGTGCTGATTGAGAATCTCAGTAAGCATGCGGGACTTGACCTCATCTAGCTGGTGAGGCTTGATCTTGATCCGCAGCGGGGGTCCACCATCGATCATCAGCTCTGGGCGCATGATCTCCATGGCGATAATTTTCGCCTGGTCCTCACGCATGTCGAGGCGCCCTTTGACGCAGATTATGGCGTCCTCCTCAAGCAGCGAACCGTGCTGCGCCATCGTCTTCGGGAAGACGAATACCTCAACCGCGGATGCAAGATCCTCAAGGACGAAGGTAGCCATCAGGTCGCCTCGTTTTGTGTGTTTACGGTTTAAGGCAGTGACTACTCCCCCGACCGTGCGCATGTCCCCCTCTCGACCCTCTTTGAGCTCTGAGAGGGTTGAGTCGGTAAAGCGCGACAACGCACTCTGCGCCCCCATCAGCGGGTGATCGCTCACGTATAGGCCAAGCATCTCTTTCTCGAACGCGAGCAGCTGCGTTTTCGAGTACTCACCCTCAGGGATTGGCATGCGATTGAAGTCGGAGGACCCGTCGGACTCTACGACCGAGTCACCGAAGAGACTCATAATTCCTGCATCGCGTTCTTTGCGACGAATAACCGCTTGATCAATGATTTGATCTGAGACGAGGCCGAGCCCCTGGCGCGAATGCCCGAGAGCATCAAAAGCGCCGGCCTTTGCAAGCGACTCGATCGTTCGTTTATTCAGCGCCGATGGATCGACTCGCTCGCAGAAGTCATAAAAATCAACGAAGTCTCCGCCCACTTCTCGAGCCTCAATGATCAGCCCAACTACCCCTTCGCCGACGTTGCGCACTGCAGAGAGTCCGAATCGAATTGAGTCATCGGAGACTGAGAAATCCATGGAGGAGTGATTTACATCTGGGACCAATACAGGAATTTTGAGCTGGCGACACTCATTTAGGTAGATCGCACTCTTGTCTTTGTCGCCTTTCACCGTCGTTAGCAGCGCTGCAAGGTACTCGTTCGTGTAGTTCGCTTTTAGGAACGCTGTTTGATACGCGACGAACCCATAACCAACCGAGTGAGACTTGTTGAAGGAGTAGTCGGCAAAAGGCTCGATGATGTCGAACATGCGCTCGCCGAACTCGCGTCCATACCCTTGGGTCTCGCAACCATCAACGAACTTGGCTCGCTCCTTAGCAATAAGTTCGCGGTCCTTCTTGCCGGTTGCTTTGCGGAGGTTGTCGGCCTCGGCAAGGGAGTATCCAGCGAGTCGCTGCGAGACACGCATCAACTGCTCTTGATAGATCATCAACCCATAAGTCGGCGAGAGAATCTCTTCAAGGTCAGCGTGATCGAACTCAACAGGCTTCCGCCCATTTTTTCGATCCGCATAGGCAGTGTGCATGTTGGCGCCCATCGGCCCAGGCCTATATAGGGCAACTAGCGCGCAGATATCCTCGAACATCGACGGAGCGAGTGAGCGAATAAGGGCACGCATTGGGCCACCCTCTAATTGGAATACACCAATCGTGTCGCCCTTGCGAAGAAGGTCAAACGTCTTTGGATCATCGAGAGGAATGTTGTCGATATCCGGGCGGACACCAGTTCGCTGCTCGAGGAGGTCACGCGTGATCTCCATAACATCTAGGTTTCGCAGCCCCAAGAAGTCCATTTTGAGGAGCCCGAGTTCCTCTACGCCGTGCATCTCATATTGCGTAACAATCGGCGCATCTTGGAGCGCACCACCGGGCTCAGGCTTGCGCTGAATCGGGAGATACTCAATCAGAGGCTCGCGCGTAATTACGACAGCAGCAGCATGAATCCCATCCTGGCGGCGTAGCCCTTCGAGGCCTTTAGCAACATCGATTACTCGCTTCGCATCTGGATCGATCTCATAGAAATCTCGAAGCTCAGATGCCATCTTGTATCCGTCGCTGTACTTTGGATCCAGTTCGAAGCACGCGCGTAGTGGAGTGTCGCGCCCCATGATGAGCGGCGGGATGAGTTTTGCGATTTTGTCGCCAAGCAAATACGGGTAATCAAGGACCCTCGAGGCATCGCGCACTGCAGCCCGCGCCTTGATCGTTGAGAAGGTAATAATCTGCGCCACGCGGTCGCTTCCATAACGCGCTGCTGCGTAGCGAATCATGTCGCCTCGGTAACGCGAGTCGAAGTCCATGTCGATATCAGGCATCTGCTTGCGCCCGGGGTTCAAGAAGCGCTCAAAGAGCAGGTCATAGCGAATCGGATCGATATCGACAATGCGTAGACAATAAGCAACACACGAACCTGCCGCGCTTCCGCGACCGGGCCCAACTCGGATGTTGGATTCGTGAGCAAATCGCACGAGGTCCCATACGACTAGAAAATAAGCCGAGAACCCCATATCGCGAATGACATTTAGTTCAAATTCGATGCGCTCTAATACATGCGGTGCAGGCTTATCTCCGTACCGTTCCTTGGCCCCTGCAAGTGTCAACTCAAGAAGATATGAATCCTCTG
>WLHA01000023.1 GCA_009702955.1 Actinomycetota bacterium | reverse complement strand
GGGTCGATCTTCGGGGTGTGCTTTCCTAGCGCGTAAATAGCCATTGTCTCAGGCTACCCGCAAGACTTCGCGATACCCTGAAGATCGTGCTGAGCCCGGATGTTCTTGCTGGCCATGTAGAGCGAATCTCAACTGTCGGCTGGACAGTGGTCGAGAGCGCCATCGAGCCCGAACTTATTGCATCGCTCATTGAGGACCTCAACGAGACCGAAGAGCGGTTAAAGGCTGTACCTGCTAATAACGTTTTTGAGGGGTACAGCACACTGCGTGTTTATAACCTCTTAGCTCGTAGCGAGATCTGGCAGCAAGTACCGGTTCATGCCAATGTGCTTCCGATAGTTGAGCAAGTGCTAGACGCCGGCTGCTTGATCTCCTCGCTCTCGTCCATCCGAATTCAACCTGGCGAGAAGCAACAACCCCTGCACGCTGATGATCAGTTGATACCCGTCGCGCGACCGCACGAACCATTTGTCTGCAACTCGATGTGGGCCCTTACAGACTTCACCGAAGAGAACGGCGCCACGCGACTTGTTAGTGGTTCCCACCTCCTTGATAGCGCACCTGATTTTGGCTCCGATTACGAGACAGTCCCAGCAGAGATGGAGAGCGGGAGTGTCCTCATTTGGAATGGAAGCCTCTGGCACGGCGGCGGAGCTAACTCAACCAAGAAGGATCGCGTTGGTATCGCCATGAACTACTGCGCTGGGTTTCTCCGCCAGCAGGAGAACCAACAGTTAGGCATCCCACGCGAAGTGGCAGCTACGTTCTCTCCCCTCCTTCAGCGCCTTGCTGGCTACGGCATCTACAACGGGCTCATGGGTCATATCAATAAGAGCGACCCGAAGTTCTTGCTTAAAAATCCAACCAAACTCGGCTCCGGACCAATGGTCTGGGATGCAATCGGGTAGACACAGCAGATGCATGAAGGAAGCCGACGGGCAATCATCGCCGCACTATTCGCCAATCTGGGCATCGCAATCGCCAAAGGGATCGCGTTTCTCATCACCGGATCGTCTGCACTTCTTGCAGAGGCAATCCACTCTGTTGCGGATACCGGCAATCAGGCGCTACTTATTTTTGGCGGACGCCGTTCAGAGCGCAAGGAGTCGCAGACTCATCAATTTGGCTACGGCACCGAGCGTTATTTCTGGGCATTCGTCGTAGCCCTTGTTCTCTTCACTCTCGGAGCGGTATTTGCGGTCTATGAAGGTATCCACAAACTCTCTCACCCCGCCGAGCTCGAATCACCACTAATTGCAGTCTCAGTATTGGTTGTTGCAATCGGTCTGGAGTCATATTCTCTTCGGACTGCCGTACACGAAGCACGCCCATCGAAGGGGCGCAAAACTTGGTGGCAGTTCATACGCTCAACACGTAACCCAGAGTTACCAGTAGTGCTTCTTGAGGATGTGGGAGCGCTAACCGGACTCTTCATTGCACTCTGTGGAGTTGGCCTTAGTTGGTCTACAGGTGAGCCTCGTTTCGACTCATTCGCAAGCATCCTGATCGGTCTACTGCTTGGGGCAATCGCTATCGTGCTTGCGTTTGAGATGCATAGCCTCCTAATTGGAGAGTCAGCAGACCCAGAGATTGAAGCGGCAGTTCGCGAGGCGATGCTTGCAAGCCCTGAGGTACAGGGTGTTATTCACCTGCGCACGCTGCATCTCGGCCCGGAGGACCTCTTAGTTGCGGCAAAGATCGCGCTCTTCTCTGGAGAATTGCCTGCAATAGCTGCGGCGATTGATGCCGCAGAGGCACGCATCCGTGCAGTGGTGCCGACTGCGCGCCTTATCTACCTTGAGCCAGATCTGCTCAGAGAGATCGGGATCACCGAGGGGTAAAGTCAATTAGAGCTAGCGCTTCACTGCGTTTATCGAGCAAGACAGCTACCGGTAATCCAATTCGTAGTTCTGAGATTTCAATGGATCGAAGATTGCCGACCACCCGCACACCCTCTTCCATCTCCACCACAACCACCACGTAGGGAAGTTGCTCCGCAAACGCCGGATCAATTGCGCGATGAGTAATGGTCCAAGACCAAACGACACCGCGCATACTTGTAGGGCTCCAGCTCCATGCATCAGAGCCGCACGCTGCGCAGCGGAAACGTGGTGGGTGCCGATACGCGCTGCAGTCGCTACAACGCTGAATATTGATCACTCCAGTCTCTGCTGCAATCCGATAAAAGTCTGCGTTCAGCCCGGAGGGGTTTGGAAGCATCCGGTCAATCGGCGGGAGAGAAGACTCGTCACGCTGATTCATCGATCCCTCCCGAGAATCGCGATTGAGCCATCACCGAAGTCGCCCCAGCCAGTTACGAGCCCCATCTCTGCACCCGCTACTTGACCGTCGCCGCGCTCGTGACGCAGCTGCCTGACCGCCTCAACAACATGGTTCATTCCCCACATGTGACCCTGTGAAAGCAACCCTCCATGAGTATTCAGCGGGAACTCTCCACCGAGCTTGATGCGCCCATCGCGAACGAACTCACCGGCCCCACCGCGCTCACAGAGACCTAGAGCCTCTAGCTGTAGGAGCACAACGTAGGTAAAGCAGTCATATATCTGGAGGAAGTCCACATCGTGAGGGGATACACCGGCCATTGCAAACGCGCGTGGAGCAGCGTCGCTTAAGCCAATGTGGAACGGATCAGGGCGCCCTGCGATGTCGTCCGCTGGGTACGGATGGCCCTCGCCTACCCCAAGCACAACAACAGGGTCGTGGCGAAGGTCGCGGGCTCGCTCTGTAGACGACACGATTACTGCAACAGCGCAGTCGGTCTCTAGGCAGCAATCAAGAAGGCGAAATGGCTCTGATACCCATGGCGAGGCTAAGTAGTCCTCCATCGTGAGGGGTTTACCGCGCATGAGAGCGAGCTCGCTCGTCTGCGCATGGGCGCGGCACGCAAGCGCTACCTCGCCTGTGTCTGTCTCGAGTGTTCCGTACATCTCTCTGTGGCGAGTTGCGATCCAACCGTAAAACTGGGCAGCGGAGCGCGCTCCATAGGGAAGGTAAAAATCGAGCACTGTGTCTCCAACAGCGTTCGCATCGAACCCGCGCTTGGGAACCGGCACACCAGCACGCGGCCGAAATGCTGAGTACCCATTCCACCCGACGACAACGAGAACATTCTTAGCTATACCGGTGGCCACGGCCATCGCCGCATTTTGAATCGCTGCCGTAGAGGATGCACCGCCCATATGGACAGTCGACGAGAAGGCGAGGTCCTCAATACCAAGGTTGACCGCCAACTCCTCGACGGTTGTATATCCGGGAGGGGGAAGTATCCCGTCGATGTCACTAGGGGCAAGGCCTGCATCAGCAATCGCGTTAATTGATGCCTCAAGCATCATCTCTACGGGAAGGCGCGCAGATCCGCGCAGATACTCAGTCTCACCAACCCCAACAATTGAGGCTCTCCCAGAGATGGAGCTAATTGTTTTGTCACTCTGGTATTGGCCTCGGGCCACGTTTTCCTCCGGTCTTCCTCAATAACTCAATCAATAACTCAGTCAATATCGACGCGAACGTACAGGGTACGCGCAGCGGCAGGCGCCACCGCTGCTAAGGCTCTATCCTCTCCGAGAGCGAGCCAGCCTTTAGCCGCCCTCCATTAGCGGCATGACTTAATCAGGAGCACTCCATGAGCCACCCAATAGTTGAGACGAAAAGCGGTCCAATACGCGGAACTACCCACGATGGGCATAGTCGCTTTGCTGGAATCCCCTTCGCAGCACCCCCTGTTGGAGCGCTCCGCTTCATGCCACCTACACCGGTTGCACCGTGGTCTGAGGTTCTAAACGCAGAGCACCTAGGCCCGATCGTGCCCCAGATGCCTTCGATGATGGATGCAGCGCTCGCTCCTGGTGCGCCGCACTCCGTTCAGGATGAAGCAACAAGCCTCACCCTAAATATATGGACGCCTCACCTCGATGGTTCACGACCGGTAATGGTTTGGATCCATGGAGGTGCATTCCTCAACGGCGCAGGATCGCTACCTGTTTATGACGGCACCAAACTCGCAGAGCAGGGCGATGTTGTAGTTGTCACCATCAACTACCGCCTCGCTGTCTTCGGGTTTCTTCATCTTGCCGATCTTGGTGGAGAGGCCTTCAGGGGATCAGGTCTTGCTGGCAGCCTTGATCAAGTTGCTGCTCTTCAATGGGTTAGCGACAACATCGCAAACTTTGGCGGCGACCCATCAAACGTAACGGTCTTCGGTGAGTCTGCAGGGGCAATGAGCATCTGCACGCTTCTTGGACTACCAGCTGCGCAGGGCCTATTTCAAAAGGCAATAACACAGAGCGGCGGAGCAAACTTCTGCACCTCGGCCGAGGATGCAACACTCAATGCCAAGCTGATCATGGAGCATGCTGGAGTCACAACCGTTGAAGAACTCCAAGCTCTCCCGGTTCAGTCGCTGCTTGATGCCCAGATTTCACTTATGTCTGGCGGTCGACTAGATATGCCATTCACTCCGGTAATCGACAACGACATGCTCCCCGATGCTCCTCTTGTTGGAGTTCGAAAAGGCCTTGGAGATGTAAAACTCCTAACCGGATCCAACCACGACGAGTTCGCCCTATTTGCTCTAATGGACCCACGAATAGCAACCATTACGCGCGAAGAAATCTTAGAGGAAGCCTCCAAGACAGTGGGGAGTAGCGCCGAAGCGATGCTCTCTGCATATGAGTCTGCGCGCCCAGAAGCAACTATGACTGACATCTTGATCGCTTACATGACCGATCAAATGTTTCGTCTACCGGTCATTCGTATGGCAGAAGCACAGGCAGCCCAGGGACGCGAGGCATGGATGTATTGGTTCACGTGGGCTAGCCCTGCGTTCGGTGGGATTCTCAAGTCTGCTCATGCACTCGAGATTCCATTCGTCTTCGACAATCTCGATGCATTCGAGATGTTGATCGGCACCGGCGATGACCTCCAAGGGCTTGTGGATTTGATGCAGCCAGCGTGGATACGTTTTGCTCACGAAGGCAACCCTGGATGGGACGCCTACACAGAGGAGACTCGCTCCACCATGCGTTTCGACTCAACTGATGCTGGAGTCATAAACGACCCGCTCGGCAGCGAGCGCGAGATGTGGGCCGGTCGCGCCTAACTCGATTAGGTCACAACGGCATCGTTAGAGGTCACCGGGAGTCCGAAGATCTGGGCTACAGAATTACTGGACTACTGGACTACTGAACCGCCGTCGACGGCCAACGCGTGCCCAACTACGAAAGAAGATGCATCGCTGCAGAGCCAAAGAATCGCAGCTGCGATCTCTTCAGGGCGGCCCAAGCGCCCTAGGGGAACCCCTGCCACCATCATCTTCTCTATTTTTGGGCTGCCCTTCATATAAGACTCGAGCATCGCTGTACGCGTGCTACCGGGGCAGACCGCATTGACGCGAACGCCAAGAGGGGCGTACTCAAGAGCGGATGCTTTAGTTAGGCCGACAACTCCATGCTTGCTAGCGACATAGGCAGGGAGACCAGGGAATCCAACAAGGCCGGCACCTGATGCGACGTTAACGATTGCGCCTTTACCCGCAGCGGCCATGATCGGCAACTCGGCATGTAGACAGTGGAATACGCCGTCGAGGTTTATCCCGACAGTCTTATGCCAATCAGCAATGTCGTACTCCCCCGTGCGTCCACCCTTGCCTGTAGTACCAGCATTATTTACTGCAAAATCAAGCGAACCGAAAGCAGCGACACATCCTGAGACCATTGCGCCGACTTGCTCGGGGTTAGTGACGTCCGTCTTGAGGAACAGAGCCTTTCCCCCCGCTTGCCGAACCAACTCTGCAGTCTCTTCACCTGCCTCGGCATCAATATCTGCGAGCACAAGGCTTGCACCTAACTCTGCGAATGCAATCGCAGCTGCGCGCCCTAGCCCCGATGAGGAGCCGGTAACTATTCCCGCACGGTTGGAGAACTCGCTAGCCATCGCACCGTTACTCATCCGAAGTACTCCCCACCATTTACATCTAGTGATTGTCCAGTGATCATGCGAGACATCCCCGAGGCGAAGAAAACAATTGCCTCTGCAATGTCCTCCTGCGGCGGTACTTCGCCGAGTGGAATCTCGCGAGTGATCTCTGCGATTACTTCTTCTTTAGAGATTGATCGGGACTGACTCTGCCAATCGACATACATCTGCACGTTCGGCCCCCAAATCCAACCGGGAACCACTGCATTGACGCGAATCTTGTCAGCGGCGAACTCCGCTGCTAGCGACTTGGTTGCGACAAGGAGCGCTCCCTTAGAAGCCGCATAACCAGCCTCAGCTTCGCGTACTTTCTTTGCACTCATTGAGGCAACCATCACGACCGAACCAGCGCCGCGTTCGCGCAAGTATGGAAGTGCAGCCTTGGTCAAGTTCATTGCCCCGAAGAAGTTCACCTCGAAGATCTTGTGCCAGGTCGCCATCTTGGCATCCTCGAAGCGGGTGAAGGTATCTCCACGGAAGGCGCTGTTTACGACGATATCGATGCCGCCCAAAACGCTCTTGGCCTCTGCACAGATTCGTTCACAGGCTTCAGGATCAACAACATCGGTGGGTACGCCTATTGCTTTAACCCCAAGCGCCTCTACCTCTGCGACAACCTCGTTCAGGCGCTCCTCGTTGCGAGCAGCCAGAGCTAGAGAGGCGCCCTCCCGAGCGAAAGCCAGGGCGGTCGCTCGCCCGAGCCCGGGGCCAACTCCAGAGATGACTGCTACCTTGCCGTCTAATAGACCCATTATCTAAATCCTTATCCATAGGTGGCCCCTCCTCGAGGAGTACCTCAAAGAAAATCGCCAAACATTTAGGCCACAAACATAGCGTTGGAGGCTCTGTATCTGTCAGGGTGTCAGGCGGGAGATGTCGGCGCCAACTTGGCGATACAAATACTCCACCAAAACTATTCCACCTAGACCCTGGGGCAGCACCTCCCCACACACAGCACCGGAGACGGAGATACCCATGTTCAAGGTCATTGCCTTTGTGAAGCGCAGGGATGGTATCGAGATCGAGGAGTTTCACGATCGCTGGAGAGGTCGCCATGCCGATCTAATTGCGCAGAGCCCGGCCACCAAGGGCCTCATTCGTTACGAGCAGAGCCACCGCTCACTTCGGGACTACGAGCGCGAAGACTGCCCCTTCGATGGAATGGCCACACAGTGGTACGAATCCTGGGATGCCTTCATTGATATGTACTCCGATACCGAGTACCAAGCAACGGTAGGAGCAGACGAGAACGACCTCTTCGATCAGAAGGCTCTCGTTGCTGTCTTTACCGAGGTAGAGGATGTAATCGTAGAACGCCCAGAGGGTTTAACTGCGCCGTATACGCGCCTCTGCTGTGCGGTGCGCCGAAAGCCGGGCATGGAGATCGAAGAGTTTCATACTTACTGGCTCGAGGAGCACGGCCCGCTAAATCGTGACGACGCTGACATTCGCAAGTTCTTCTTGGCATATGAGCAGAATCACCGGATGCGCTCCGATTACGCGCGCAAGGACTGCGATGTTGATGGTGTAACTATCCAGACCTTTGCGAGCGCTAGAGACTTCTACGCGATGGCACTCGACCCTATCTATGCAGAGCGGATCCACCCAGACGAGCTGAAGTTCTTGGCTCGCGACAACCTCATCTGGTTGTTAACCGACGCCGAGGAAGTCATACTCGACCGTCGCTCTTAACTCGAAGCGAGTAATTCTCGACGCGTTGCGAAGACTAGAGACAGAGTTCAGCCATGGTTCGCAGCGTGTTCTCATCTCCATACAAGAGGATCTGAGTAACACATGATTCGCGCCACATCTCGAGGTCGTCGCGGATCTTCTCTTTGGGGCCAATGAGCGCAGTCTCCTCGATTAGGGAGAGCGGGACCATCGCTGCGGCCTCGTCCTTCTTGCCCTCAAGGTAGAGCTCCTGAATTTTCTTAGCCTCAGCCTCGTAACCCATGCGCCCAAATACATTGGCGTGGAAGTTCATATCGCGTGCACCCATGCCACCGATATATAAAGCGAGCACTGGGCGGAGGAAAGACGCAGCCTCCTCAACATTGTCGTGAATAATTACGGGGACAGTCGCAGCAATCTCGAAATCATCGATGCTCCGTCGTGCACCCGGTCGACTGAACCCTTCGTTGAGAGCCGCGCGATAGAAATCGTCTGCCTTCGGTGAGAAGTAGATAGAGAGCCAACCGTCAGCAATCTCAGCTGTGAGAGCGACATTCTTCGGCCCCTCAGAGGCAAGGTAGATAGGTAGGTCTTCGCGAAGCGGGTGAGTAATAGAGCGCACCGCTTTTCCGTAACCTGTTCCACCCTCGACGGGGAGCTTGTAGTGCTCGCCGCTATATACAAGGGGCTCATCGCGCTTAAGAATCTTGCGGATTATCTCTACATACTCTCGAGTTCGCGCAAGGGGCTTTGCGTACTCCTCGCCGTACCATCCCTCAACTACCTGCGGGCCTGAGGCGCCGAGACCGAGAATGAATCGCCCATTTGTAAGGTGATCCATCGTGATAGCAGCCATCGCCATCGCCGTAGGAGTACGCGCAGAGATCTGAGCAATCGAAGTACCTAGATGGATTCGCTCTGTAGCTGATCCCCACCATGCGAGCGGAGTAAGTGCATCCGAGCCATAGGCCTCAGCGGTCCAAGCACTCTCATAGCCAAGATCCTCCGCTAACGCGAGAAGCTCAGGCACTCCGGTGGGCGGCCCTGCTCCCCAGTAGCCGATCATAAAACCGAGTTTGAGTTGCTTAGACATTATTCAGGGCCTCTTCATTCGTTGGGCGAGTAGTGATGGTTACTGGGAGTTAGCAGGAATTTTAGTGATGGAGAGCGATGGATATAAAAATAGTATTAGGCAATAGCGTCAAGAAGTCGGTCGATCTCCGATGGATCATTTGTGGTTGGAACCAAAATGAATTCCTGACACCCAGCCTCTTCTAGAGCCCCCATTCGCTCTCTCAAAACGCCTGGGTCAGAGAGGCTGCAGAGATCAGCCATTGCTGCAGCTGCCTTCGGGCCGAATGTAGATAGATACTCTGATGCATACGTGTGTAGTCGCTGCTTCGCATCAGGCCCGAGAGCAAACCACGAAGACGTTGTTAGGAAAGGCTTTGTCTCTCGCCCTGCATCGCTCCAAGCTCCACGAACAGCTGCGAAGGTTCCCGCAACCTCATCGGCATCAGGCCCAAGGCTAAATCCAGCGAGACCATCGGCCCACTTTGCGCTACGAGCTAGCGACTTTGGTCCCATCGATGCAGTCCATAATGGCGGCCCTCCCTGCTGAACAGGGGCAGGGCCGATACATGGGACTCCATCAATAACCTCCTCGCCTAGCCAGATTCGCTTCATCTGATCAACCTGCTCATCGAGGCGCTCAAATCGTCGACGGAAGGGCGTGCTCAGAGCGTCGTAATCCTGCTCTCGCCCACCTACTCCGACACCGAGGGTAAACCTGCCGTCTGAGAGCACATCAATCGTTGCAGCCTGCTTAGCAATACGCACCGTGTCGTGCGTAGGCAAGACCGCGATGGTCGCGATGATCCGCACGCGCTCAGTCGCTGCCGCTGCGAAAGCAAGTGTAGTGACCATCTCGTGACTATGAAATGCAGTCCGCTCACCTACAGCAATACTGGAGATTGGCCCATCATCAATGCGACGGCACCACTCGAGTGTCATTGCGCGATCAGTTCCTGCAACAAAGGATGGAAGTGTAAGTGCAAGATCCATCACTATCTAAGAGCCATCACTACTTAAAACCCATCACTACTTAAACCCAGCAATCTCGAGGGGTTATCTCTATGCGTTCTTTGGGGTCTCTTTGAAGGGCTTGCCCTTAAATGGATCAGGCTCTTTGGGGAGCCCAAGTGCGCGCTCTCCAATGATGTTGCGCTGCACTTGATCAGTTCCTCCGTAGATGGCAGGGCCTGGAGAGAACAGAACCTGCTCCTGCACCACACCGTCGGTAGGCGCGTCATCTCCGTAGAGCATCATGTCTGGCCCCATGATGCTTGTTGCTACATCGCGGTGCAGACGAAGCATCTCTGACATCATCAATTTTGCAACGTTGGGCAGGCCAATCGATACTCCGCGCCCGCGCATCCGAAGCGAGGTATACCTACCGATCTGCTGAAGAATCCAGAGCTGGGCAAGACCCTGACGAACGACTGTGTCCGAGTTCTTGGACTTCTCCTTCGCAATCCCAATCAACTGACCAGCGAGACCACCGCGGCC
>WLHA01000229.1 GCA_009702955.1 Actinomycetota bacterium | reverse complement strand
ATAGCGGAAGAACCGCAACTTTGATCGGAGCGAGTCGCGGGTCAAGTCGTAGAACCGTTCTCGTCTCGGTCTTCCCTGCTGCAGTCTCAACCTCTTCCTCTGAGTATGCAGAGAGGAGAAAGGCGAGCGTCGCTCTATCGGCACCAGCTGCAGGCTCAATTACGTGCGGCACATACCGCAGGTCCTTCTCTTGATCAAAGTAAGAGAGATCTTGCCCTGAGAACTCTGCGTGCTTGCGGAGGTCGTAGTCGCCACGGTTAGCTACGCCCTCGAGCTCTCCCCAACCCCATGGATACATGAACTCAACATCAGCGGTACCACTAGAATAGTGCGAGAGCTCGCTTGTCTCATGCTGGCGTAGACGCAGAGTGTCGGGAGCGATCCCAAGATCGGTATACCAACTCATTCGCTCATCGCACCAGTACTTAAACCACTTCTCTCCATCCTCTGGCGGGACAAAGAACTCCATCTCCATCTGCTCAAACTCGCGAGTTCTATAGACGAAGTTTCCTGGCGTGATCTCGTTTCTGAATGACTTACCAACCTGCGCAATTCCAAATGGGGGTTTGCGACGCATCGTTGTCTGAACATTTGCGTAGTTAACAAAAATTCCCTGAGCGGTCTCCGGGCGAAGGTATGCAATGGATGCAGCATCCTCAACAGGGCCCACGAAGGTCTTGAACATCAAGTTGAATTGACGCGCTTCAGTGAATGAACCCTTTGTTCCGCATTTCGGGCAGGCCCCTGACTCGGGGAGTTGGTCCGCACGAAAACGCTCTTTGCATTGCTTGCAGTCGACAAGAGGGTCGGTAAAGGTATCTATGTGGCCGCTGGCCTCCCAGACGCGAGGCGCCATGAGGATTGCTGCGTCGAGCCCGACGATGTCCTCTCGCATCTGCACCATGGAGCGCCACCACGCCTCCTTGACGTTGCGCTTTAAGAGCACGCCAAGGGGTCCGTAGTCCCATGTAGAGCGGAACCCGCCATAGATGTCTGAGGACGGGAATACCAGTCCTCGACGCTTAGCGAGATTAACAATGCGGTCCATCAAATCAGTCTTTGCCATGAGAGCGACAGGCTACCGACCCTCCGGCATCAATGGAGTATTTCTTAAGGCCAGATTCATATTTTTTATACGTATTTATGCGCCTAGGCGCCGATCAACTTAGAGAAGTGCCGCGCTTCGCATCCGTCGCTCTAGATGATGCTCGACGGCATGAACCCCGAGAATCTCGACCTCATTGATCACCTCTATGGACGGGGGGTCGGCCATCACAAGGTGGAGTCCGCCCCCTAGGAGCATGACAAGAAGGGCAAGACCCTCTGGGGAGATTCGCCGGCCGCCTAGCGCCCCACACTCCACGCAGAGCACGCCTCCCTCGGTTAGATCGAGTGCTGGGAATGGGCCATCTGATTCGCCGCAGCGCACGCATGCATCAAGGAGCGGCGCTAGGCCCTCAAGGGCGAGCACCTTCCAAAAGAATGCTGGCGCAATAACCGGAGAGGGCGTTGCGTTGAGAGTCTTTAGAGCACCGAGGAGCATCCGGAATAGAGACGGGTTTGGTTCGCGATCTGGCGAGAACTGATCCACTACCTCAAACATCGCAGCTGCGTGCACAAGGCTGTCGTAATCCTCACGCACACTGCGAAAAGTATCGAGACTCTCGACCTGGGTTACAACGTCGAGGTCTCGGCCGCGATAGCACTGAAGTGCCACATGGCTCCCTGGGTCAAGGCGTGCGCCGAAACGACTTCCGCTCTTGCGGACCCCTTTTGCAACAGCACGAACCTTGCCGGTCTCTGCTGTGAAGAAGGTAATTATTCGATCAGCCTCACCGAGTTTGATGGTGCGAAGGACAATTCCTTCGTCGCGATAAAGCCCTGGCATCTTCTCAGCCTAAGCCAACGCAGATGGAGGCAGCGGCTCTACGTGCGCTCGCCAGGAACCTTAGAAGTTCTTAGGACTCTTCTACCCCGCCGAAACGCCGCTCACGCCGCTGAAACTCTGCGACTGCAGCTACGAGATCGGTACCGCGAAAATCTGGCCAGAGGACGTCAGTGAAGACGAACTCGGAGTATGCGGATTCCCACAGGAGATAGTTAGAGACTCGGTACTCCCCTGATGTTCGGATCACGAGGTCGGGATCTGGCATATCGGGTGCGTAAAGGTGGCGAGCAATCATCTTCTCGTCGACGCGATCTGGGTTGATCTCCCCGGCCGCTACACCTCTCGCAATCTCGCGCACGGCATCTGCAATCTCGGCCCGCCCTCCATAGTTGAAGGCAAATGTGAGGGTCATGCGACGATTGCGCGATGTTTGTTGCTCTGTCTCCTCGATGCGCTGAACTACTCGCTTCGGCACTCGACCATTACGCCGGCCAATAAAACGCACGCGCACTCCGCGTTCGTGAAGATCGTCGCGTCGCCGAAGAAGCAGTGACTCGTTGAAGCGCATCAAGAACCGCACCTCGTCGAGCGGCCTACGCCAGTTCTCAGTAGAGAACGCGTAGACGGTCATCCACTTAATCCCTAACTCGAGTGCGCCCTCTACTGCATCGAAGAGTGCCTCCTCGCCTGCAGCATGGCCCTCAGTGCGCTTCAGGCCGCGCCTCTGCGCCCAGCGTCCGTTGCCATCCATTACGAGTGCAACGTGTGGGGGGATTCGCTTTGGGTCGATGTCCTTCATAGCGCCTATACCTTTAATAACGTCTATTCCCTTTATAACGTTGAGAAAACTAACCGCTCAAACAAGTCTTCGGCGGCGCTAGAAGAAATAGGCAATCCGGTATTCGCGCAGCATCCTGACTAACAGAACTGCCTTACTTGACGACGAGTTTGCCCTGCATGCCCGCTGCACGATGCCCTGAAAGCGTGCAGTAAAAGTCGAATGAACCCGCCTTAAGCTCCACTTTCTTAGCCTGCGCATCACCATCGCCATTGACCTCGAGAATGAAACCAGGGACTCCAGAAATCACAAGATTGTGTGATCCCGACTCAATGTTCTTCAGCCAGATCTTTACGATGCCTACCGGCGCCTCTACTTTGTTGGGCTTAAAGAAGAGATTCCCGGAATCAATCTCTATTGAGGCAAGGGATGGTCCGGTTGGCTGCACGTAGCCTCCCGATCCCCCGGTTGAGCCTCCACATGCGCTGAGCCCCATGGCGGCCGCCAAGATGCCTGAGAAAATTAAGCGAGCCCTCATCCGGTTAATCCGCTTGGGCCAGTAACCCCAGAGACTCCGGTCGGCGACCCAGGAGCCGCCGCAGTAACCACAAGGTCTGCCTGCATGCCAGCGGCTCTATGCCCTGGGATAGAGCAGAAGAACGTATAGGTGCCTTCTTCAATCTCTACCTTGCCGGAGGTTGCGTCAGGAGGGCCAACCTGTAACACGAAACCTGCAAGCTTCGCATCAGTGAAGAGGAGCGTGTGCTGGCCTCCCTCATTTACGTACTTAATATCAAGGATCCCGGCACTTGTGTTGTACTCGCTCTTATCAAACTTGAGCGACGAGAGTGCGGTTACAGAGATAGTTGCGTCGGCAGGGCCTGTCGGCTCGACAAAACCAGCCTCCTCTTCCTTCTTCTCGGCAGCCGACCCTAGGGCAAGGGTTCCAATCGCGAGGACAATGATCAAAGCACCAGCCGACATCGCCCATAGAGGCGTGGTACGGATTCGAGGTGACGCAGCGATTACTACAGCGATAACCAAGATGACGATCGTCAGCAGCGTTCCTACGAATACCGAGCCATCGGCGCCGCTAGATAGAAGCAGGCGCGAGATGTTCAGCACCACAAATGCGACAAGAAGAATCGAGCCGACGGGAAGAAGTAAAGGCAGCCAGAGGCGGTCACGCCGCTCCTCTTT
>WLHA01000228.1 GCA_009702955.1 Actinomycetota bacterium | reverse complement strand
TCCACAATCTCTGGAATATGCGTCAAAGGCGGGATCGTGACCGCGTCAGACTCCGTATCTCAAGATGGGGTTCAATTAAGTGGCGCTCAAATAACTGTCGAACAAATAACTCTCTCCCGAG
Organism: Actinomycetota bacterium; assembly: GCA_009702955.1. Taxonomy (GTDB): domain Bacteria; phylum Actinomycetota; class Acidimicrobiia; order IMCC26256; family IMCC26256; genus IMCC26256. The sequence goes on along the minus strand of WLHA01000228.1, from coordinate 3,753 downwards.
AATCGCTTCAGGAAGACGACCAAAAAGACAACCAAAAAGACAACCAAAAAGACAACCAAACTGCTACTCAGCATGCGGTCAACGTCAGTTCAGTCGATCAAGTATCCGGGCTCGCATACCTCACTGGTTACCGATGCCCAGACTCTCTACTCTCGATGGAGCAGGCGAAACGGTGGCGCTCCGGTGAGGCGCTTCTCATCGCTGCTCAACGAGATAAAGAGGTCCTCTCCGCTCAAGTACGCGCTCAGGTATTTAGCGAGGGAGGGGTCTTGGCCAACACAGCATTTGGGAGAACAGGTGATGCAGTTCTGACTCCAATGTTGGGCGCAGGGTCAAACCACTCCGGATCTGCGACTGACTCGAGCGCAATCGGAGCTGCGCTTGTTAATGCGAGTGGAGAGTTCATGGGGGTGGTGATCGCAGAGCTAAACGGTTCGTACTTAGCGATCCCATCCTCGATGGCGCGCAGAGTGATCTCCCAATTCATAAACGGGAAGAAGGTCGAGGCCGGATGGCTCGGACTTGAACTCGATACCGACTCCAAGGTGCTAGCAGTCTCACCCGGTTCACCAGCCCAGGGGGCGGGGATTCTCGTGGGCGAGCAGATCTACGCCACGGATGGCACACGCACCGCCGGGGTCGAGGCACTGCTGGCCTCCATACAGGCCCATGCTCCCGGCGATCGTCTCTCCCTAACAATCGAGCACCAAGGGCGCACACGCGAGGTCCCGGTGATCCTCGGGTCTCGGCCTGCAGACGAGGGCTCGTAGCACTCAGATCAATCGGGTAGACGCCGCGGGTAGCGCATCCGCATACCGGGCCGGCAGATGGATTTTAGGATCATTCCGCCTGAAGCGGCATTTAACGCCCTGCGGTGGGAGGATAGCGAAATGGATAATGAATCAAACCTTGAAGCAGAGTCGCCGCGAGTAGAGGACTCTGATCCCGCTCCCATCGTTCTAAGCGATTTCGATCGCGATCTATTGAACGCCCTCCAATGGGATTTCCCCATTGTGCCGAGACCGTTCGCAGCCATCGCTGAACGCTTAGGCGTAGAGGAGTCAGTTGTCCTTGAGCGCGTCAACGCCGTCAAAGAGATCGGCGTGCTTCGCCAGATGTCTGCGATTTTTGATACTCGCGCGCTTGGGTACCAGTCAGCGCTCATCGCTGCACGAGTTGCTCCAGAGCACATTGATGAAGCCGCGGCAATCATCAACGAGCACCCTGGTGTGAGCCACAACTACAAACGCAATCACTCTTACAACCTTTGGTACACACTCGCTACCCCTCCAGGTGAAGACTTTGATGCACACGTCGAGACGCTGCATCGGAGTAGTGGATCGCTCGTCACTCGCAAACTGCCAACCCTCGTGCTCTACAAAATTGGCGTAAAGCTCGATATGACTGGGAAGACAGCTGCGAATGCAAAGGCAGAGGTGCTAGCGCACGAGAAGCCAGAGCGTCGCGCGGATATGCCTGCTCCTGTTCTCTCAGACCTCGAGAGGACTGCAATCTCGGTAGTCCAGGCAGACCTCCCAGTTGTTGAGAGGCCTTTCGCCGCACAGGCCGAGGTAATTGGCTGCACAGAGGACGAGCTCCTAGAGCTTCTCGCCTCATTCTTAGAGCGCAAGCTGATGCGCAGATTCGCTGCGGTTATGAATCACCGATCAGCAGGTTTCAAGGCCAATGCAATGGGCGTATGGGCTGTACCAGAGGATCGCCTTGAAGAGGTCGGGCCACAGATGGCGGGCTTCGCAGCAGTTAGTCACTGCTACCGCCGACCTACATATGAAGACTGGCCTTACACGGTATTTACGATGGTGCATGGGCGAAGTGCTCGAGAGTGTGAAGCCACCATTGAGGCAATCCGCGATGAGACCGGCGTAGATGAGCACGCTCTTCTTTGGTCAATCAAGGAGTACAAGAAAGTACGAATTAAATACTTCACTGATGACTGGTCCGACTGGACAGCGAAGAACCTCTCGGCCTCGAACAAAAGCTGAGTCGTTTACTTCTTCGTTCTCAATCTCGAGATTAGAAGCGAGCTAAGGGTCAATACTCCGAGAGCGACGACAGCGCGTCTCAACCAACTACGCGCGGGTAGCGAATCAATTGTCGCGAGCACTCCACCCCTGACTCCATCCGAGAGTGCATCCTCTAATGCTTCCTTGCTGCTATAGCTCGGGATCCAACCTGCATCTAAGAGTTTCTTGTTGGAGATTACGCACGGATATTGAAGATAAGGAACAACTTCAGGAGGAATCTCTCCGATCCTAAGTCGCGAGGCTCTTACGAGAAGCCGCTCTAGAAGTTCTGCGGGTAACGCTGGCACCCATGATCGCCCAAGTAGGTCGTCGACTGACTCCGGTGTGATTACACCATTTGCGCAGAGATTGTAGGGCCCGTCCAACCCGTTCACTATTGCAAACGAAATTGCACTAGCTACATCATCAGGGTGAACAACTTGGAGGTCGATCTCGGTTCCACGCACTCTGAGTCGCATCGGGCCAGCTAGCACTCGAGACCACATGTGATCTGCGCCGCTACCTAGAACCGGTGCGCTGCGCAGCGTTACAACGCGAATTGATGGATGATCGAAGCGCCAATCGATTAGACGCCTCTCGACCTCTGCAGCGTGAACCGCTGGAAGAAAACCTGGTACTGGTCGTATTGCTGAGTCTTCAGTTAACTCACTTGGGTTGGTCGGCCATGCTCCATAGATACTTGTTGGTACGACACGAATAATTGTTGTGACCCCGCAAGAGGCGCAAGCATCGAGCACTCGCAACACCCCGTCGATGTTGGTTCGGGCTGCGAGTTCGTCGCCATTGTGCGCATCCGCTACCCCAGCGAGATGCACAACCGTGTCAGCGCCGACCAGAAGATTCTCAAGCCCCGGGGCGAGCACATCAGCGCGAGTATGCGTTGAGCCACTCCCCGCCCCTGCTGGTTCGAGGATATCGATTCCGCGCAGACTCGTTATTGAAACATCGCTAGAGAGCCGCTTCAGCAGTGCTGTTCCGATGAAACCTGCACTGCCGGTCACCACAACGTTATGGATCCGAGGGGCGACCGGTAATCCGTCCCCAGTCTTATCTACACTGACCATGTGAGCGACCTTCCATTTCCGATTGACCCAGACGATAACCCGAGCGATTCAGGGGCAGCCTTCGATCCATTTGGAATGCTCGGCATTCCTGGGTTCGATCCTACGCAGATGAATCTCGCGGATTTAATGCGCATTCTCCAATCCGACGGACCGGTGAACTGGGAGATTGCGAAACAGACAGCAGAGTATGTAGCGCTTGACGGATCCGATGACCCCAGCATCCCATCTTCAACTGTGGCCGAACTAATTGAACTAGCCCGAATCGCAAGTGACTATGTAGCGAACGAGACCGGAGTTACCGAGGTGCTGTCTGCACCGGTCAAAGTGATCGGCGCCCCCGAGTGGGCCAGGCTGCACCTTGATTCGCTTCGAGTAGTGCTCGAGACACTTGCGACAACGTTGAGCGGATCGCTTGAGGCTGCCCAGGAAATCGACTCAGAGAATGGGCTTGCGTTCGACCCAACACTGCTCCCCCCCGAACTCGCTGGGCCGCTTAGCGCACTAGGTCTCAACATGGGGGGCGCCGATCCGTTTGGCGGCATCATGAAAATGATCGCTCCTATTCTTCTTGGCACGCAGGCCGGTTCGATGATCGGAACGCTCGCTCGCAACGCACTCGGGCGCTACGACCTACCTCTGCCCAC
>WLHA01000227.1 GCA_009702955.1 Actinomycetota bacterium | reverse complement strand
TCGTCCACTTATTCCTGAGCAGTTTGCAGATGACGACTTTGAGGTTCTCTGCAACCCGACTGGAAACTTTGAGCTAGGTGGACCACACGCTGACTGTGGCCTTACCGGGCGAAAGATCATTGTTGACACCTACGGCGGCATGGCCCGTCATGGTGGAGGTGCTTTCTCTGGCAAGGACCCAACAAAGGTAGACCGCTCCGCCGCTTATGCCGTTCGCCACGCTGCAAAGAACATCGTTGCAGCCGGTATCGCCTCTCGCTGCGAAGTGCAGGTTGCGTATGCAATTGGAGTCGCCCACCCAGTCTCAGTAATGGTCGAGACCTTCGGCACCTCTGAGATTGACCCTGAGTTGATTCCAGCACTTATCAAGGAGCACTTCGACCTACGCCCGGCAGCTTTGATCGAGCGACTTAATCTTCGTCGCCCGATCTACCGCAAGACAGCAGCCTACGGTCACTTCGGTCGCTCTGACCCTGACTTCACATGGGAGAGCACCAGCCAAGCTGATGCACTGCGGGCTGCTGCGGAGAGCCTCGCGTAGAGGTAACAAGAGATGACGCTGCGTGTGGTCCGGGTCCGCCCGGACCTACCGGCGATAGACCGGTCATTTGATTACCTAGTTCCTGACGCGCTCGCGCATCAGATCTCGGTTGGGGCCATCGTGCGCATTCCGCTTCACGGGAGGCGAGTTCGCGGATGGGTTGTTGAGGATTTTGTTGAGCCTGAGACGGAGATCTCTCGCATCCTCCCGTTGTTGAAGGTTGTGGGAGCCGGTCCTCCGCCAGAGATTCTTGACCTAGGCCGCTGGGCCGCTCACCGCTGGATCGGTCCAGACGTCTCATTCTTCGGCTCGGCCAGCGCTCCTAATGCTGTAGCTCCTAATGCTGTAGCTCCTAATGCTGTAGCTCCTAATGCTGTGCCTGCATCCTCCATCGGCGAAGGAGGATTGGTGAGTAGCGGGGAGTCCGACTCGAGGCTTCGTGTAATTGCGTGGCCCCCTTCGATGGACCGGCGCCCGCTCATAGATGGCCTACTCCCTGCAACGGGATCGAGCATCGTGATAGTTCCAGATGTTGGTCGTCTCAATAGCCTCATTAAATACTTAACGCGCGCAGGGCGCGTGGTGCATGTGATGCACGCAACTCGGTCAGCGGCGGAGCGCACGCTCGCATGGTCAGAGGCTCGCAACGGTAACTGTGTGATCGTTGGCGGCAGAGGGGCGGTATGGGCTCCGGTTCCAGATCTAGCAGGGATGATTGTTCTAGATGAGTCCGATGACGCGCTGCAGGAGGAGAGATCGCCAACTTGGCATGCCCGCGATGTAGCAATTGAACGGGCTCGACGCTCCGGTGTCGTTTGCACGCTCGTTGCTGCTATTCCTAGCGCTATTGCAGTATCACTCGTTGGGTCGGTTGAACGTCCAGATCGCTCAGATGAAGTTGCTGGGTGGGCTCGCGTTGAGGTTGTGGACCTACGCGATGAGGCGCCAGGGCAGGGGCTCCTTACCGATGCACTCGCTAAGGCTCTGCATAGATGCGTAGATGCTGGTGAGCGGGCACTACTCGTAATGAATCGCAAGGGCAGAGCTCGGTTACTGGCATGCGGTGCTTGTAGCGAATTGGCGCGATGTGAAGGTTGCGGGGCTGCAGTTGTAGAGGTGCAGTCTGAGCTGACCGTCGCTCCGCTTCAAAATGAAGTTGCGACTACTGAGGTATCTAGTAGCGAAGTTTCAAGGTCACTTCTATGCCCAGTCTGTTCAACTTCGCGCCCTTGGCTCTGCGCTGGTTGTGGGAGCACGCGATTGCGCGTTCTACGTAGCGGCGTTAGTCGGGTACGCGATGATCTAGCGGCGCTTCTTCCCCGCTCAACTGTCTTGGATGTTGATGCATCAACCGACGTTGACCTAGCAGCACTTAGAAACGCAGATGTGCTTGTCGGCACGGAGGCTGTTCTGCATCGTGCGCCACATGATCGACCGGTAGGGCTAGTTGCGTTTTTAGATCTCGATCAAGAGTTATTGGCGCCGCGTCACAGGGCCGCTGAGCAGTCCGCGACATTACTTGCGCGCTCTGCACGTCTCTTGGGTCCGCGCTCTGAGGCGAGGCGCCTGCTCCTGCAGACCCGCCTGCCAGAGCATGATGTGATTCGGGCCGTGTGTGAAGCAGATCCATCGATTGCGTGGGTCTCAGAGACAAAACGGCGCGAGTCTCTTAGCTATCCTCCTTTTGGAGCCTTGGCGCAGTTGCGCGGCGTTGAGGAAGCGGTGGCCTATGCGGCTAACACGCTCCGCGCCTCCGCTGGAGTCACTGTCCTTGGCCCGGTTCCGAGCGGGGCATCGTTTGAGTGTCTTGTTCGGTGCGCCGATTCTGAGGCCCTATCTGGAGCGCTTTTGGCTGTGGTTGCAGCGGCGCGTGCTCTAGGCCGTATGCGTATTGAGGTTGACCCCGCACGAGTCTGATGAGTTGCTGTGCCGAGCTTGGATGGCCTCGCTGGTATCCTTGGGGATATGACCACCTTCTCAATTCGTCAGATCGGCGACCCAGTACTGCGTGAACGCTCCGATGATGTGACAGATATTGACGGTGCACTTGCATCAAGCGTTGAGGTAATGGTCAAGACAATGTATGACGCTCCTGGTGGTGGTCTCGCTGCACCTCAGGTTGGAATCACAAAGCGCTACTTCGTTTTTCATGATGACGACTCAGAGACGGCCCTCGTAGCGATCAATCCTGAGATTGTCGAGGAGCGCGGCGAGTGCGAGTGGACCGAGGGGTGCCTCTCCATCCCTGATATCGGTTTCACGATCGTGCGCCCCGAGTTTGTAACTCTCAAAGCTCTTGATATCGACGGCAATGAGTTCTTCATGGAGGCAGACGACTACATGGGTCGCATGTTCCAGCACGAGCTAGATCACCTAGATGGTGTGCTCGCGATTGACCGTGTCGATAAAGAGCAGCGTAAGCACATCATGCGTCTGCTGCATGAGCGCGAGTTGGTAACTCCTGCGCCGGCGAATCCGTTCGGCTGAGAGCCGGACTCGTTGCGTATCGTCTATTTCGGAACCCCAAGTGATGCCGTGCCAGCGCTCCAGGCTCTAGTTGCTTCTGGCAATGATGTGGCGCTAGTTATAACTCAGCCGGATCGCAGACGCGGTCGCGGATCAGAGTTAACTCCTAGCCCTGTGAAGCAGGCTGCCGAGGAGTTGGGGCTAACGGTTGCAACCCCTGAGAAGCCTGATGAAATTATCAGTGACCTGCGCGGGATCGGTGCAGAGGTCGGGGTCGTAGTGGCGTATGGAGAGATCCTGTCCGATGAAGTACTCGCATCTACGAGTAGCGGTTTTATAAATATCCACTTCTCTCTATTGCCGCGTTGGAGAGGGGCGGCCCCTGTAGAGCGCGCCATGATCGCAGGAGATGCTGAGACTGGAGTTCAGGTAATGGAGGTCGTCTCGGCTTTAGATGCTGGAGGAATCTATGCATCAGAGCGAACCCCTATAGGTGCCACGGAGACCGCTGGCGATCTTCGCGAGCGTTTAGTGGCGCTCGGGGCAGCGTTAGTTGTGAAGACACTGCCTCATGTCCCTACAACTACGCCCTCTGCACAGGCAGGTGAGAGTACATACGCTGCGAAACTCAAGGTTGAGGAGTTCGAGATTGATCTGTCTCATTCTGCGCAAGAGATTGACCTACTAGTGCGAGCCGGTAACCCGCGCCCGGGTGCTTGGCTAATTCATGAGGGAGCGCGACTCAAGGTATGGAGTGGCGCTCTGGTGAGTGATGCGGCAATCTCTAACGTTGATGGCGAGAATGAAACGGAAGACACTTTGAGATTTGTACCGGTTGAGGTTCAACCAGAGGGGCGCGCACGCATGTCGTATGCAGC
>WLHA01000226.1 GCA_009702955.1 Actinomycetota bacterium | reverse complement strand
GACGTCGTCGTTGTTGACTATCAGGCTGCAAGAGATGCGCAGTCGCCTGTGCGCGATTTTGGCGCTCGCAGCGGTGACGACATACACATGATCTACACCGGTGGCACAACGGGAATGCCTAAGGGTGTCATGTGGCGCCAAGAGGATATTTTCTACTCGCTCTGTGGAGGCATTGACGCCTACACGAATGAGAAGGTTCAGCGCCCTGAGGAGTTAAGCGAAAAATGCGCTGCAGGCGCGGGGCCAATCGTCTTCTTCCCGATAGCGCCACTTATGCATGGTGCCGGGCAAGTCAGCACGATCCGCGGATTTATTCATGGGGATACGACAGTGTTAGTTCGTAAGTTCGACGCGGACGAAGCCTGGAAGCTCGTGGATCGCGAGCGTGTGAATGTCCTAGGCATTACAGGCGACGCGATGGCGCGTCCGCTCGCCGACTCTCTTCAGGAGAGCATAAGCAACTACGACCTAACTTCACTCTTCTCAATCGGATCTAGTGCAGCTATTTTCTCGCAGTCAATCAAAGAGCAGATCATGGCGCTTCTGCCTAATCTCCTTGTAGTTGACTCCGTCGGCGCTACTGAGACCGGGATGAATGGAATTAAGATCGCTGTCCCCGGTGAGGAGACACAGGGAGGGCCAGCAACAGTTAAGGCCTCTCGCGACTCGATTGTTATAGATGACGACTACAACGAGGTAGTCCCCGGCTCGGGAGATGTAGGGCGCATTGCGCGTACCGGAAATATCCCTCTCGGGTACTACAAGGATCCTGAGCGAACCGCTCTCGTGTTCCCAGTCGTTAATGGTCGGCGTTACTCGGTCCCGGGTGACTTTGCGAAGGTAGAAGAAGACGGCCAGATCACGCTTCTCGGCCGCGGCTCAATCATGATTAACACAGGAGGCGAGAAGGTCTATCCGGAGGAGGTTGAGGGTGCGCTAAAGGCTCATCCGGCGGTCTTCGACTGTCTCGTAGTCGGCGTGCCAGATCAGCGATGGGGGGAGGCAGTCGCCGCAGTGGTTCAGTTCCGCCCGGGTACTAGTGCCACCCTCGAGGAGTTAGCCGCGCACTGCAGAGATCACGTCGCTGGGTACAAGATTCCCAAGCGCCTCTATCTCACAGATGCGATTGTGCGCGCTCCAAGCGGCAAGCCGGATTACCCATGGGCTAAGCAGTTTGCAATCAAGGCAGGAGAGAGCGAGAAGGCGTAAGGTCTGGCATCGTGGAACCCGCTGAGTTTGAGGCCGCTGGCCTATATGACCCGACCTCGCCCGACGCTAAAGAGCGGCTCGCCCTGCTTAAGTGGCTATCTGACCGAGGTTTTACCGCAGTAGAGATTGCTGAGGCCGACGCCGACCCTGGTCTTCCGCTCGAAGCTTTGGCAAGTCAGCAGGCGGTTCGTCGCGGTCAGGTTCATTCACGACGTGAGAGCGCAGTGTTGCTAGGGCTTAGCGATACTGCTCTCGAGAGAATGTTGTTGGCCTCTGGCTATCCGAGTGGTGACCGCGATGAGGCATCGCTAACGGATATGGATATTTCTGCGCTCAGTTCCTTCGTAAGCGCATCGGAGATTTTTGGTGAAGAGCCAATAGAGCAGTTCGCTCGCGTCATCTCTGCTGCAGCCGCGAAGGTTGCTGAGGCGGCTACTTCACTCTTTCTTGCAGAGGTAGAGCAGCCGCTAATTGACGATGAAGCATCACCTGTCGTGCTGGCACAGGCAAATCTTGCAGCCGTTTACTCGTTGGATACCCTGCCTATCGTTATGGAGGCGCTACTGCGCAGCCAAGTCGAGATCGCTAATAGACGTTCTCGCCTCTCTCGCCAAGATTCAGGCGATGCGATGGTTGCGATCGGGTTTATTGACCTAGTTGGGTTTACCCCGCTATCTCGTCGGCTCGATGATGCAGAGCTCTCCAAGGTGCTAGACGGCTTTGAGAGTCGTGCATCAGATATCGCAACTGCGCATGATGGACGCGTGGTGAAGCACATCGGCGATGAGGTGATGTTCGTTGTAGTGGACCCAAATGCTGCGTGCGAGATTGCCCTTGAGATTGTTGACGCAGTACGAGGACTGGGTAGGGGAGTTCGCCCAAGTGGATCGGTTACCTATGGGCCAGTGTTGTCTCGCGCTGGCGACTATTACGGATCGGTTGTAAATCTTGCGTCTCGCGTCGCTGACATGGCAGTGCCGTACGAGATTCTGGTAACCGAGGAGCTCGTCAATGCTGCCGAAAAGTGGTCTATGAGTTTTACGCCAGCAGGCCGCAGAATGCTCAAGGGCTTCGAGGAGCCAGTGAGCCTCTGGGAGCTAAACCGCGCCGAGTAATTAGCGCGAATTAATAGCGTCTACGCGAGTGTTCCATTCTCGATTAGCCGTTCAACTTCGCTCTCCGGTAATCCCCAAGAACTCAAGACCTCGCGTGTGTCTTTTCCCGGCGTTACTGGTGTTCGCTTGATCTCGCCGGGAGTCCGACTAAATCGCGGAGCAGGCGCTGGCTGAGGAGCGCCCTCAACCTCCACAAAAGTAGAGCGAGCCACGTTGTGCGGGTGCTTGCGAGCCTCGTTCATGGTGAGCACTGGAGCGAAGCAGACCTCGTGCCCTGCGAAGAACTCTCCCCATGCGTCGCGCGAGCGCGTAGAGAATATCTCAGCCAGCGAGGCCTTCCACTCGGGCCAGCGCTCCTGCTCCATCTGTGTAGAGATATCGAGGTCGATGCCGAGTGGTGTCATCAAAGAGACGAACTCTGCATAGAACTTTGGTTCATACGCCGCTATCGAGATCCAGCCTTTGTCAGAGGTTTCATAGACGCCGTAGAAGTGAGCGCCGCCGTCGAGCATGTTTGTTCCACGCGCATCAGACCAGAAACCCATCGCGGACATGCCGACAAATGTGCTCATCAACATCGCAGATCCATCGACCATCGCTGCATCAACGACCTGGCCGCGCCCTGAAGTTGCCCGCTCGAGTAGCGCAGCTAGAACACCGAACGCGAGTAGTAGACCCCCGCCCCCAAAGTCACCGATGAGGTTGATTGGTGGAACCGGAGGGCCGCCGTCGGTGCCGATGTGCGCGAGTACTCCAGCGAGTGCGATGTAGTTGATGTCGTGCCCTGGCTCTTGAGACATCGGTCCGTCCTGCCCCCAGCCAGTCATGCGTCCATAGACGACGCGAGGGTTTCGCTTAGCCACGTCATCTGGCCCGACGCCAAGGCGCTCCGCAACTCCAGGCCTAAATCCCTCGAGGATCACATCGGCGTGCTCGCAGAGGCGCAGAACAGTCTCCGCAGCCTCTGGGTGCTTGAGATCGATCCCTGCAGAGAGGCGGTTGCGGTCAAGGCTGGCGAATGGTGAGGCTGGGAAGGTGCCTGAACCTCGTGCTACATCAGTGGCGCGGTCGAGGCGAAGTACCTCTGCACCGAGGTCAGCGAGCGCCATACCAGCGAATTGAAGTGGACCGATATTGGGTAACTCGATAACGCGAATTCCAGATAGTGGGCCCATCGAGCGCTCTCCTTGGTTCTTCTAAATCAAATTAGATATCTAGGTTAAATACGCGTGCAGCGTTCTCTCTCAGAAACTTGGGCCATACATGGTCGCGAAATGGCACGCCTGGTAGTTCGCTGAAGATTCGTTGGTACGAGAGCCCTGCGGGGAAATAGCCACTCCAAATAATTTTCTCTGCGCCGCGTGTATTGGCGTAGTCAATTATTTCTCTCGGGTAGTACTTAGGTGCAAATGCAGTGGTGGAGTAGTAGAGGTTGGGCCACTTGAGCATCAACTTCACTGCGAGGTCTGCCCACGGCTCGGCTCCATGGCGCATCACGAATGTGAGCTCTGGGAAGAACCAGCAGATCTCGTCAATTAGCGCTACATCTTGCACGCCAAATGGAAT
>WLHA01000225.1 GCA_009702955.1 Actinomycetota bacterium | reverse complement strand
GGTTCTTCGCCGATCTCGCCCTGGCCGATCCGGGCATGCCGATCGCGTCGAGACCCGAGTGGGTCACGCGAGTCATTCACATGAATCACCTTCACGCGCTCAGGTCCGATCTCTTTTAAAGATGCGCGCATTTTCTTGCGCCCTGCCTCTGAGGAGATGTCTACGCCTGCAGCAAAGAGGTGGCAGGTGTCTAAGCAGATTCCGAGTCGTGGGTGCCACTCTGCAGCCTCGAACACATCGGCCAGCTCCTCTACGGTTCCGGCGATTAGTGAACCCGAACCTGCGGTGATCTCGATCAGGATATTTGAATCTGGGATCGCCTCAAGTAGATCTACAACGGTCTCGCCTGCGCGTGCAACAGCCTCATCGCGCGACTCTCCCTTTGCGCTTCCGGTGTGAACAACTACTCCGACGGCGCCGAGCCTCACGCCGCGTTCAAGCGAGAAACCGAGATTGATGATGCTGCGCTCATGCACGGCCGGGTCGGGGGCCCCAATGTTGACCAGATAGGGAGAGTGGAGGAACAGCGGCCACCCTCTCTTGAGTACCCCCTGCGCTAGGAGTTCCTCCTCCGCAAGGTCAGGGGAGGGGACAGCCCAGCCTCGCGGATTCGAAGGGAATGCCTGAATTGCGTCGCACCCGCGCTCCTCTCCTTGGGCAAGAGCACGTGAGAGCCCACCTGAGACGGGGACGTGACAGCCGACGGATCGCTTTGTTGATGCCATGGGCAGGTACCGTACCGGCATGATCGAGATTCTGGAGATACCAAAACGAGCATTAGCGATTTATGCCCACCCTGATGATCCAGAGGTATCGGCTGGCGGCACTCTTGCGCGTTGGGCGCAGGCAGGTTCTGAGGTTTGGGTATTGGTCACTACCCTTGGCGATAAGGGCAGTGACGACCCAGCAACCAACCCAATTGCGATGGTGAAGCAGCGCCGCGATGAGACCACCGAGGCGATGAAGGTATTAGGGCTTGCGGGGAGCCTGCATCTTGATTATCCGGATGGCGAGGTGGAGGACTCGATTGAACTGCGCGAGCGCATTGTTAGACATGTTCGCGAACTCCGCCCAGATGTGATCCTCTGCCCAGACCCGACAGCGCTCTTCTTCGGTGATCGGTATATCAACCACAGAGATCATCGCATTACAGGCCTTGCTGCACTCGATGCAGTTGCTCCAGCCTCCGCTAATCCGCATTACTTCCCGGAGCACATAGCGCAAGGCCTTGCTCCCCACTCCGTTTCGCAGGTTCTCTGTTCAGGGACACTCGCGCCCAACGCATGGGTAGACGTGGCTACAACAATTGATAGAAAGATAAAGGCTGTGGGGTGCCACGCGAGTCAGGTAGGCGAAGAGACAGAGTGGCTTCCCGAGGTGATACGTGATCGTGCAGCTGCGGCCGGCGCGGAGGTAGGGGTCGAGTTCGCCGAGGCTTTTAGGCGACTACAGATCTCTTAATACTCTTAGGGACGCGACTCTTAAGGGCGAGGTTCTAAGAATCGCGGCGTTCTAAATGGCGAAATCTATTTTCTCGGTCTGCGCCACTCAGCCATTGCTCGCAGAGTTAGAACCGCAACAATGCCAACCCCAATAGCGCCGAAGGCGCCTCCGATTAAGGCGCCGATCGCCTGAGACGAACTGCAGTTGCTAGACCGAAGAACGTCGCACTGCACTCCGGCAATTCCATACCCAATGACTGCCCCAAGTACGCCGCTCAACACGGTGAGCCCATAGGCGATGATGAAGGCGCCCTTGCCCGGGCCTGGGCCTGTATCGAATGTAGGGGTTTGGGCAGCGGCGGTTTGGGCAGAGGCGGTTTGGGCAGTGGGGGATTCTGGGCTCTGCATGTGATCGATTTTAGGCAGAGTCAAGGCTCTAAGTACTGCTCTAAGCGCTATGGGGATGTCCGTGGCAAACTAAGCCGAGTGAAGAACGTTTTTTATGTAGCCGGGGCAGTACTAGAGCGTGATGCCACCCTCCTGCTCGTGCGCAATCTTCGCCGTAACGGAGCCCATGATTGGAGCACCCCCGGTGGAGTGATCGACCCAACCGATGCGAGCACCCTGCATGGATTGTCACGCGAGGTTGAGGAGGAGACTGGCCTGCGAGTTCTCTCATGGTCTGGCCTTCTATACGAGGTAGTCGCTACCTCGGCAGATCTTGGCTGGGAGATGCGCTGCGAGGTTCATCTTGCAGCGGAGGTCGACGGCGATATCACTATCAATGACCCAGATGGGATAGTCGACCATGCTGCGTTTATCTCGGTCGACGATTTAGGCGAGCATCTAGCGCTCTGCTTCCCCTGGGTTCGCGAACCCCTAACTGAGTGGTTGTCGGAGCGTTGGCCACTTGGGGAGGTCCGCAGCTTTCGATACGAAGTCACGGGGTCGTCTCTCTCGTCTCTGGTAGCCAAGAGGCTCGTCTAACTCCGTGGGCTTAGACACGTGAGGGATCAACCAACATTTCTGCATCTTGATCTAGATGCATTCTTTGCATCGGTCGAACAACGAGATGATCCAAAGCTGCGCGGGCGCCCCGTAATCGTCGGTGGAACGGCAGGTCGGGGAGTAGTAGCGGCCGCGTCCTACGAAGCGAGGGAGTTCGGAGTTAGGAGCGCAATGCCAACTATCCAGGCAGAGCGACTCTGCCCAAATGGGGTCTTCTTACCGCCGCGCTTTGACGCGTATCAGAAGGCAAGTCGAGCAGTGATGAAGATTATGTCGAGCGTCACTTCGTTAGTAGAGCCGCTCTCATTAGATGAAGCATTCTTAGATGTAGCCGGGGCGATGCGGAGATTTACTGACCCTCACGCAATTGCGGAGTTCATGCGCTCGAGTATTAAGAACGAGGTGGGTCTCACTGCCTCGGTAGGCGGTGCTACTACGAAGATGCTCGCAAAAATAGCTAGCGACCTTGCAAAGCCGGATGGCGTTCTAATAGTTAAACCTGGCGATGAGTTGGGGGTGCTTCATCCTCTTCCGGTAGGTCGTCTGTGGGGAGTTGGTCCTGCGACGCGCGAGAGGCTTGACCGCTTTGGAGTAAAGACAATTGGGGATCTCTCTAGGATTCCCGAGGCAACACTTGTTGGAGCGCTAGGTGCCGCAAATGGAAAACACCTTCATGCTCTCTCTTGGAATAGAGATGAGCGAGGTGTACAGCCAGACCAACAGACGAAGTCTGTGAGTCATGAAGAGACGTTCTCGGAAGACAAGACCGATCGCAAGGAACTCCAGCGAGAGCTTGTAAGAATGACTGAGCGGGTAGGGGCTCGCCTGCGGAGCGCTGGCCTAGCGGGGCGAACGATTCAGGTGAAGCTGAAGTACCACGACTTCAGGCAGGTGACACGCTCGGCGACTCTTGATCACCTCACCGACTTAGCTGGCGAGATTGGGCCAGTAGCGCGCGACCTTCTCGAGGACCTCGAGATAGCCGGGGGAGTGCGCCTGCTCGGAGTCTCAGTTACGGGGCTCTCATCCGAGGGTGAGCGCGAGGAGCAGCTGAGCTTCGAGTCTGGGGCGGATCTTGAAAATCGCGAGACACGAAGGGCGCTCGAGCTAGCTGTTGATGCAGTGCGTGAAAGATTCGGAGACGACTCTGTCGGGCCCGGTTCCGAGATCGACAATGGGAGAGTTAGGGCAGACAGAAAGGGTTCACTGTATGGGCCGCTCGCAGAGCCTGAACAGCCTCGCCCCCAAAGTCGCAGAGGGAGCGAGAGGGACCCCGGCTAGACGTCGGGCAAAGGCTGGCTAGATGCTGGCTCGCAGGCGCTAGGAGAATCACCGTTCACTCAGTTAAGATACTGACGGCTCACTAAGTGTGCCGATAATGATGTCAATCGGGCACTTCGTGTCCGCTAACTCCAGGGTCGAAAATGCCAATGCCGCTTTCCGATG
>WLHA01000224.1 GCA_009702955.1 Actinomycetota bacterium | reverse complement strand
TCAAGCGCGATTGTGTACTTTTCCCAACGCCGTCTGCACCCTCAAGGACAATAAATCGGGCGCTCACGGAGTGGCTCCTTTATCTTCGCTCGCGGATTCATCTTCAGATGTCTCGACTACGCCTTCGCTGGTGGAACCTGAGTCATTAACACCGGAGTCGTTAGAACTATCTGCGTTAGGACTCGAGGCATCTGGGAGCGGAGACCACAGCGAGCGGGAGGTTGGGCGCGTTGGGTGTATCTGTGATGCTTCCTCGCGCCCGAGTCTGGTTAGTTCGAGTCGTGCGTATAGGCCACCGATAATCACGAGTGAACCTCCGATCCATAGAGCGAATCTCACACCTGGGAATACGTAATCAAGCCCACCTAGTGAAATCGCCTGTCCGGGGATCAACAGACTCGCAACCCAGTCCGCAACATCCGCAAGAAGAGGCGAGACGGTCAACGCGAGCAACAAACAGAGTCGAACTACAGCAGCGAGGGTTGCGAAGGTACGGCCGCGCAGTTCGTCGCTGACATGCTCTTGAAGAATCGTGAAACCGGTTACATAAGCAGCACCCGCGCATGCACCTAGGCCGGCGACCATGAGCGCAACCAATCCGCCCGATGAGAATGTCGCCGCCCCAAGCAGGAAGACGCCGACACCGATCACCCCCATCTCGAAGACGGGTTCACGCCTCACTCTGCGCTGAACCATGAGAAGAGTTACAACCCCTATTGCGGCTCCAGTCCCGAGAGCGGTCATGAGCACACCGAACTGGGCAGGGCCGCCGAGCACCACATCGGCATACACAGGCCCTAGTGGGACCATCGCGCCCGCCCCGATAATGCCTAGACCTAACCCCACAATTACAGCGCGCGCTCGACGGTCGCTGCGCACGAACTCCATGCCTTCGCGAATCTCCGTAATGCTTTGGTTCCACTCAAACTTGAGGCCGCTATGAGTAGGCCCAGGGATTGGGAGCTTGTAGATAAGAAAAGCCGAAGCTATAAAAGTGCACGCATCTACCCAGAGGGCGATCGTCTCTTTCCCAACTGATAAAGACTTAAGTACCTCAAATCCACCTAGCCAAGTTGCAATAACCGCAAGCGCTGAGAAGATCACTCCACCGAATGGGAAGGTGCCATAAGAGGCGACGAGTCCAAGCGAGTTTGCATTGGCCAACTGTTCTTTAGGGACAACGCTCGGGAGTGCTGCGTCCTTCGCTGGTCCCCATAGGAGAGTGAAAATCTCCAGTGAGAACGACACCGCTACAAGTACCCAGAGACTGTTAGCAAACGGGAGCACACAAAGCAGCGCTGCCCGCCCAAAATCGGCGAACATCATCACCTTGCGGCGATCAAAACGGTCGACGATGACGCCGCCGAGCGTGGCAAGGAAGAAAGAAGGAAGCATGCGAGCAACCATTACGAGACTCACAGCAGTAGCCGAGTTGTTCGAGACTCGAGCGGTGATTGCAAGAATTGCGAAGAGCCCTACCCAATCACCGAGGCTCGAGAGAACTTGCGCGGTCCAGAGCCGGACGAATGCCGGGTTCTGGAATACGCCGCGCAGCGCCATTGGATCAGGCGGCTGCTCCTCAGAGGACTGCGGTATGAAAGGGGTATCGGTACTCACTCGAGCAAGAGCCTAGAAGCGCAAGCGGCAGGTCAGTGGGTTGATCTTCCTCAATCCTCCGCTGGCCCTGCGTCCAACTTCGGTGCGGTCTTCTTCGCGACCTTCCCAGCAGGCTTCTTTTCTGCAACCTTCTTGGCCCCATCCTTAGTTGTTGCCTTGGTTGCTTTCTTTACTGCCTTCTTCTTGACGGCTTTCTTTACAGCTTTCTTCTTGACGGCCTTCTTCTTGACTGCCTTCTTCTTAATAGTGCGCTTGGGGTTGGAGTCCACCCGCGCTGCACGCTCAGCCAATAACTGAACGGCAGTCTCGAGGGTGACCTCAGCTGGATCGATCCCACGCGGCACGGTCGCATTCGTAGCGCCGTCTGTTATGTAAGGACCAAATCTGCCGTCCTTAACAACAATCGGTGCACCCGTCTCAGGGTGAGCACCAAGAGCTGCAAGCGGCGGCTTAGAGATGCGTCCACGGGCCTGCTTCGGCTGCGAATAGATCGCCGCAGCCTCCTCAATCGTGATCGTTAGAAGCTGTGCCTCGGAGCCGATAGTTCGACTATCTGTCCCCTTCTTTAGGTACGGCCCATATCGTCCGCTCTGGGCTGTTACCTCTTCGCCGTCGATCTCTCCGACAGTTCGAGGCAGGCTGAGAAGCTCGAGCGCCTCCTCGAAGGTAATCGTCTCAGGGTCCATGCCGTCAAATAACGATGCGCGCTTGGGCTTCTCCTTCGACTTGGTACCTGGCTCGAGTATCCCCACCTGTACGAAGGGCCCGAATCGACCAGTAAGAACAATGATCGTTAGCCCAGTCTCAGGATCTATTCCAAGTTCGCGCGGCCCGATGGTGCCCTTGGCAAGAATCTCTAGAGCACGCTCAACAGTTAGATCGTCTGGGAGTACTCCCTCCGGCATCGAGCACTTCTCGTCTTCTCCGCGATGCAGTGATGCTCCGTTTTTCCAGACGCGAATGGTGATCGGAATGCCCTCTGAATCGTCTCCGATGTATATGGAGTTGACCACCTCCATCTTGATGGTGTCGAGGTTCTCCTGCGAGACAAGTTGCTTGAGCCCAGGCGTATCACGCCCGAAGTAGAACTCGTCTAGCCACTTCTCGGCCTCCGCCTCTCCAGCAGCAACTTTGTCGAGGACCTCCTCCATAGTTGCAGTGAAGCGGTAATCAACAAGGTTCGAAAAATGGGACTCTAAGCACTGCGTCTTTGCAAACGCAGTCCAAGAAGGCACCAATGCATTGCCTTGCTTGTATACATATCCACGGGTTGAAGAGATCTTGTCGATAATTGAGGCATATGTAGATGGACGGCCAATACCTCTTGACTCCAACTCCTTAACAAGGCTTGCCTCAGTAAATCGCGCTGGGGGCTTCGTGGAGTGCGGCGATACCTCGAGCACTGAGCAGTTGACTCTGTCTCCAACAGCAAGCACAGGCAATACCGCCTCTGCTTCTTCAGCACTTGGATCATCCTCAGATACGTCGATGTAAGCAGCCCTAAAACCAAGGAACGAATAGGTCTTCCCCGAGGCCCTGAAAACAACTGCTTCATCGCCAGCCTGGGCTCCGATGCGCAGCGTCGCTGTGTTTCCGCGAGCGTTCTCCATCTGGCTTGCAAGGGTTCGCATCCAGATGAGTTCGTATAGGCGCATCTCGTCGTTACTCAGCTCCGAGCGAACCGATGCTGGTACGCGGAAACGCTCGCCGGATGGGCGAATCGCTTCGTGGGCCTCTTGCGCATTGCGACCCGATTTATAACGGCGAGGCTCTGCCGGAACGAACTGCTTACCGTAGAGCTCCTCTACCTGAATCCTCGCCGCCGTGATCGCCTGCTCTGAGAGGTTCGCGGAGTCGGTACGCATGTAAGTAATGAATCCGCGCTCGTATAGACCTTGCGCAATAGACATTGTTCGACCAGCGCTAAAACCAAGCTTGTTCCCGGCCTCTTGCTGGAGAGTCGAAGTGCGGAATGGCTCCTTGGGCTTCTCGGTAAAAGGACGCGTATCCGCTGAGATAACGCTGTAGACCGCTCCCTCAAGCGCACCTACAAGAGCATCCGCCTCGGCATCGTTCAGCTGGCGAGCCTTGGAGCTCTCTAGAAGAAGCCCGGTATCGGCATCAAAGTCTTTGCCTGTCGCTATTGGCTGCCCAGCTATCTCAACCAAGCGCGCACCAAATGAGCGAGAGTCGTCACCGTCAGCGGCGCTCATGATCGCCGAGAGGTCGCAGTACTGCGCTGCCACGAACTTCATTCGCGCACGCTCTCGCTCAACGACGAG
>WLHA01000223.1 GCA_009702955.1 Actinomycetota bacterium | reverse complement strand
TACCTGTGCTCTTCACAATAACGGAAGGGTTTCTTGCTGGGGCGATAACGTCTGGGGTGAATTGGGAACGGGCGACTTTAATCCCCAGAGTCCCATGACAATAGCTACCAGTGTGGTTGACAAGTTTTCGGCACCTATAGAAAATGTGATCGCAATCTCGGCTGGCGGCCTGAGCACTTGCGCCTTGATGGCTGATACGTCCGTCATGTGCTGGGGCTTCGGCGATTACGGCTCCCTAGGCAACGGGAAGATGCAAGAGTCGTCGGTAGCAGTTTTTGTACACAAATCTGTGACTGATGACAGCAATTTGGTCCATGTTGCCTCGCTCGCCGTCGGCGGTTACCACACCTGCATCTTGGACACTTCAGGTAGAGCGAGTTGCTGGGGCAAGAACTTCTGGGGTCAATTGGGAAACAATCCTTTAGCCGGAACCACCGCGTTCTCTCTCAAGAAAGCTCCCGTCGAAGTCGACTCCGACGAGGAGTTCTCCAACATCGCAACTTCTTCTGACACCACGTGCGCGATCTTAAAATCGACAAAGGCCGTGCAGTGCTGGGGGATGAACTTTTCCGGTCAAGTTGGTGATGGCACGGTAATTAACCGGCAGCAACCCGTAAATGTCTCCGGAGATGGAAATTACAATGTGGAACTGGCCCTCGCCCAGGCTTTCAGTTGCTCACTGGCGTCAAACGAAGCCATTCGCTGTTGGGGTAACAACAGTGAGGGCCAACTCGGAAACGGCACTACGAACGATCGCAATACGGCTGGTTTTGTGATCTTCCCCTAGGAAAACTGGGTTCTTAACTCACCGCCACGCTGCGTCAGCTCCTGTCGCATGCAATTTTCCTCGCAGGAAGATCGGGGACAGAGTTGAAGACCTCGAACTGCAACGAGAGACAACGGATGGCAAACTCCCGAGCAGGCGATCCGCCGGCCGGTAGTCGCCTATCCGGGAGCTTGAATCGACTGAGCTAGCCGCTGCAGGAGTGCGGCAGCCGCCGCCAATGTGCGGGGTTTCTGGGGTGGAGCATCGATCTGAGGGTACGTGTCGGACCCGCCAGCATTGTTTCGCAGATACAACGTGATGACGTGATCGTCGACGAGTGCGTACTCTCGATCAACGACCCACAGCCCGGATCTGTCTAGACCTGCGTCCAAGGGCGAACTGAGTTTGAGGCCCGGCAGTTCGGACGACAGGAACGAGGTCCCATCACCATTTTGTTTACCATCAGGGTCGTAGGGCACGATGAGGAATCCGCCATCGAACGTGCCCGCCTTGAAGCCACACCCCGGGTTGTCGCCGCTGAAATTTCCCTCTCCGAAAACTGTGGCGTTGGCCCCCAGAGCCGTGCTCACTGAGTCGGTATAACTTGGACACTGCAATTTCGTGGGGCTGTTGTCGGCGACAACAGTGGAGACAGAGGTCGTCACTGCTGAGCCAACCGCTGATGGGTTGGAGCCACACCCGGCCAGGATGACCAACCCAATAAACACGGCCGCCAGAGCGACGGTTGCCGGACGCGACGGTCGACCGTGATCGGAGCGGCCCGAGCGCTGCCCCGATGGCGTGCCTTCGGCCGAGACTCCGAGTCGCTCGTTCATAAACAGAGTCTTATGCAATCACGCAGCCCCGACCTACCCGTTGAGGCTTCAGCCAAAGCGCCCCCAGACTTGGGTGCCTGCCCGCACTCGACCTCGTGGTCAGCGTCTGGCAGCAATGACAAGACCGCTCGCCCAGTTCATTGGAGTGATGACGAAATCGGACCGGTTCCGAAGGTTCTCGAGGAGCGCGTCGACCTTCTCGCCGTGCCCGGCAGGCCAGTTTGGCTGAGGGAGCATGTCGTCAATCACGTAGAGGCCACCCGGGGCAACAAGCGCAAGCGCCTCCTCAAGGTCCCAGTACTTGCCGGGCCAGGTATCAGCGAAGAGCAAGTCGAATTGGCTGGTAGCGAGGTCTCTTAGGGCGTCGCTGCCATCGGCATTGATGAGGGTGAGGCGGTGGTCATCACCGAGGAACTCGCGGGCGATCTCGACCAGCGGCGTTTCGAGTTCAACCGATGTAAGTGTTGCTGTTGAATCCATGCCGTCGAGGAGCCACGCAGTTGAGACGCCTGGTCCGGTCCCGAGCTCAAGCAGCCGTCCCCCGGGGCGGTTCGCCGCGAGTGTCCTCAGCATGGAGCCCGTCCTCGGATCGCATGAGGCATCAAACCCGATCTCGGCGGCACGCGTCGCTATTCGGTTTATTACAGGAGGAACCGCCGCGACGTCGTCGATCATTCAAGCACCACCCTGAATAGCTTGGTCGGTCCGCAGCTCGGCGCCGATCTGACAAAGGTGCCCGGACTCGCCAGTTGCTTGTCCGCGATAATCGGTGCTGTCGCATTTTCGCACGAACCTGGTGACGGCGCTGACATCGCGAACCCAATGTCATCTCGAACCCAAGGATCTTTGTGAGGGCGTACGTTTCGCGGTGTCACTCGCGGGCACACCGGAGACACTGTTGAAGACATCGAACGGCAAACTGCGGAAACACTGGCCGACGGGTAGCAAACTCCCGAGCAGGCGTTTCCCTTCTCGAAGCGGCTTAGGTGAGGAAATCGGTTCCCTAGGGGCTTGAGTCTCGTAGCCATGTTGTGGGGGATAGTTCATTCACAGCGCGCGATTTCTCTCATTAAACGCGCGACGCATTTTGCTACCTTCACCTGTGTAATAAGACCTGATGCAAAGCCCATGTTTGGTAAGTATCAGGTCTTGGTCAATATCGTTGGATATATCGCCACCTAGGGCAGGAATGTATTTAAAACCGTCGTTCGAGGACCTCTATACCCAGAACGTGGATCGTATTTTCGCCTTCTGTGCAGCCCGAGTAGGGCTCGAGCAAGCAGAGGATCTCACCGCCGATGTCTTCTGCAAGGCTCTTGCGGCGTGGGATCGTTTCGAGGACAGGGGCTTTGCTCCGAGGGCTTGGTTGATGCAGATTGCTTATCACTCAATTATCGAGACTTGGCGCTTGAATGCTCGGCTGGCTCCTGTGGCGGTTCTCGAGGGTATAGGGCAAGATGTCGCATTAATTGTTGAAAATTTTGAGGAATACGAGATGGCATTGACCAAACTCAAGGATTTACCCGAGCGTCAACAGACTGTTATTACCCTTCGCTTTCTATCGGAGCTCTCAGTGGCAGAGGTTGCGACTGTTCTAGAGATTTCGCAAGAAGCGGTTCGTTCCGCGACATTTCGCGGAGTTCAAGCCCTCAGAGACTCTCTCGTTGGATCGACTGAAAAGGTCTAACTACAAATGGGGAATCTGTAATGGAACTAGTCCTGCGCGTTGGGGGCCATGGGGTGGCTGATACCTCCGTCGCAGTCTCTATCGATGGAGTCGCATCCGGCAGTCGCCTCATTGAGGTGTTATCAGATCATTTAGGGGTTCGGGGTACCTCTCTCGGCTGGTGGTGGGTTCGTACAGGGGCCGACCTTGAGAGCGTCGAGGACCTTGCACTACTTGAACCGCGTGACGGTGATCGTTTATTGCTTGCTCCCCGAGACTCCGGAGCGCCTTTAGTTGCGCCTGTCGGCGAGCAGCCATGTATTGATGTTGTAGGAGGACCGAGCAAGGGTCTATCGGTCGTCGTTCTTCAAGGCGAGACCATCGTTGGCCGGGGTAGTACTAATGGGCTGCGCCTAGCGGATGACGCGATCTCCCGGCAGCACTGCAGGTTCATTTTTGATGGGTCAAGTGTTTGGCTAGAGGATCTTGGCTCAACCAACGGTACAAAAATCAACGGTCAACGGATCACTGGAATGGTCCAACTAGCTGGTGACGAGACGATCTCTCTGGGCGAATCTCAGTTACGCATCTTGATACCCGTCAATACTTTTGGATCGCTTCCAAGCGCAGATGTTCGTTG
>WLHA01000222.1 GCA_009702955.1 Actinomycetota bacterium | reverse complement strand
ATTCCGGTCACGAATGGCTGCGGCGGGCTACTCGCACCTGTGGCGACTAAATGACTCAGTGCACAATTGCTGTATCAGGTGTCTCGTCTGGGCGCGGCGATGCACTGCGCGCACGCCTTCAGGCTCAGGGAGATCGGGTAATCGGGATCGACCTTCACGGAGCAGAGGTAAATGCTGACCTATCAAAAGTTGAGGGGAGACTTGCTGCAATCGAAGGAGTTAGGGAACTCCTCGACGGAGCCCTTGACGGCGTTGCCTCTGTAGCTGGAGTCGGACCGCATCTGGAGTCTCCACTAGTTGTTGCGGTGAATTTCTTTGGTGCACTGGCTCTGATTGACGGCTTGTTTCCTTTGCTAAAGATGAGCGAACGAGCAGCCTGTGTAGCGGTTTCTTCAAACTCCATCACGCTTGACCCAACAGTTCGCGCCGATCTAGTTGATGCATGCGTGGCTGGAGACGAGGCGCTAGCGCTCTCAATCGCTGGTGATGTCGCTGGCAATACTGCCTATGCCTCATCGAAGTTGGCAGTGGCAAGAGCAATCAGGCGGCGTACAACTCTCTGGGGAGAGGCTGGTGTGCGCTTAAATGCAATCGCACCTGGGCCTTTTGCGAGTGCACTCCTCGACGCGTCGCGTGCAGACGAAACTCTTGGCCCGCTAGTTGACCTTGTGCCTATTCCCTTGGGGCGCCAAGGGAGAGCAGACGAAGTCGCTGCTCCGATTGCATGGTTGCTGAGCGATGAGGCCTCGTGGGTACACGGCAGCCTTCTCTTCGTAGACGGCGGCACCGACGCACTCATTCGCCCGAACGCTATTTAGGTTCGTTCAAGTTCTCTCGAACCACCTGCTTATAGGCGTCCGTAAACAATTAGGTGGCGGTCGCCAATCTCCTCAACTGTCAGCGTTAGACCAGCGCTATTTAGTTGCTCGCGTACCTCCGCTGCGGTATATGAAGCCCGAAGCGAGTTATGAAAGTCAGTGATGAGCTCGTGGGCAAAACCCTCTGTGTGCATCTCGACGAGTGCCTCGAGCATTTGATGGTTATACGGGCGCCGAAGGTCCTGTACGAATACTGGGGCTCCATCTACAGAGTTTTTTAGGCTCTCCCAGAGCGCTGCAGGATCCGTAAGGTGGTGGAGCAGCGAGTTGCAGATGAAGGCATCGAATGGCCCCAACTCCTCGAGTCTCGCGTCTGGAATGTGGAGCTCCTCAAGAGTGACGCGACTCGATAATCCGAGTATCGCAATGTGTGCGACTCCAACTCTGAGCATCTGGGGGCCTGCATCGACACCGAGTATCTGCGCCTCTGGGTATTGAAGAGCGAAGCGTGCGGTTACGTCCGCGGCGCCGCAGCCGATGTCAAGTACAAGGCCAGTGCCAAAATCGGGGAATAACTCAGCAAACTTTGTGACCAGCGCTTGGTGAGGGACCGAAAAATCCGCCGCTGCATAGGCAGCCACCTGCTCGGGGGTATCCATTAATTCGGGTTCCGCGAATCGCCTTATCTCACTCATCTACACGCCTCCACAAATACATCGAATAGTCGCTGCTGATTTGGATCACTTACTGCGGTGTCCTCCGGGTGCCACTGCACCGCAATACAGAAATGATCATCAGTGGACTCGATTGCTTCAATTACTCCGTCCGGGGCACTTGCACTCTGACGAAGTCCGCTTGGAATTGTTGCAACTGCTTGATGGTGGTGGCACGAGGCCATCACCGTATCGACCCCAAGAATTTTCGAGAGCTTTGTATCTGGGGTAATCGAGAGTTCGTGCAGGTGTGCGCCGGACTCAACCCCGGGCTTGCCGTGGTTTTGTATGCCGGGATTATCGGTGATGTGCTGCAGCAGGGTTCCACCGCGTGCAACCGCTAATAACTGTGCTCCACGGCAGATGCCGAAAACGGGTATTCCACGGCGCGTCGCTGCATCGAGGAGAGCTATCTCAAACTCGTCGCGCAGGCCAATGACTCCATAGGTTCGATCGCTCCTCTCCTCGCCGTACTGCGCGGGATCTACGTCTCCGCCGCCTAGGAGAATGAGCCCAGCGAAGAGGGAAATGATCTCGTCTGCCTCCGTGACAGTGATTCGGCGTGGGAGTAGTACTGCACCCTCTCCGCCAGCACGCAGAATCGCCTCGAGGTAAGGCCGCGGAACTGCAACTCCTTTAGTGACCCATCCATCTACTCTCCCCGTGCGCAATGGGTAAGCAGGTACTGCGATTAATGGTCGCGATTTAGTCTGCAATTTAGATTTGCTCGAAGTTTCGGCGACGTTCCCAGTCAGTGACGACCTTGTTGAACGAGTTCCACTCTTGCTGGGCTGTGTTTAGCAGGTGGTGATGCACGTCTTCACCGAATGCATCCTTGGCTACCTGACTCCCTGCAAATGCATTAATTGCATCGACAAGGGTATGGGGCACGCGCTCGAGTGATTCGTCTGCATATGCGTTCCCGGAGAACGCGTCCCCTGGATCTAGGCCCTTCTCTATACCGTGGAGCCCTGCAGCGATAGTGGCCGCATAGGCAAGGTAAGGATTGCAATCTGCGCCGGGTATGCGTGACTCCATTCTGTAAGCCGAACCGTGCCCGACAACGCGGTATCCGCATGTGCGGTTGTCTTTACCCCATGCGAGTGCTGTTGGGGCCCATGACTCTGGCTGGTAGCGCTTGTATGAATTGACATATGGAGCGAACATCCAAGCGAATTCCTGCCCCATTGCGATCATCCCGCCTAGCCATCCACGAAAAACCGGCGTCATATTCTCGGGGGCACTCTCGTCCCACATCTGTGACTCGCCGTCAGCGCTCCAGAGGCTCGAGTGAAGATGGCAAGAGGAGCCAACCTCCTCCATTGAGTATTTAGCCATGAATGTGATCGAGCGACCCGCGTTCGCAGCGATCTCCTTTGTGCCATTTTTATAGATTGCATGTCGGTCTGCCATTACGAGTGCATCGGCATATTTAAGGTTGATCTCGTGCTGGCCCTTGCCTGCCTCGCCCTTTGAGAACTCGACCTTGATCCCAGCATTATTCATGCTGTTTCGGATCTCACGAATGAGGTACTCATCGCGTGTTGTTTGAAAGATGTGGTAATCCTCTATGACATCGGAGTGGGGTACTAGGTCGCGGTATCCCTTAGCTGCCGCCTCCTCGTATGTATCGCGAAATAAGAAGAACTCGAGCTCCGCTCCAATGTTGACGGTGTACCCAAGCTTGGCTGCTCGCTCTATCTGGCGCCTGAGTATCTGCCTCGGTGAGACCTCAACAGGAGCCCCTGTGGTCTCGTCCTCTAGGTCGCACATCACTAAGGCGGTGCGCTCAATCCATGGGATTCTGCGCATTGTCGAGAGATCGGGGCGCAGTCGAAAGTCTCCGTAGCCCTGCTCCCAGTTTGCGTAGCGGTAACCGGGCATCGGAGTCATATCTATGTCGAGAGCGAGCAGGTAGTTACAGGCCTCTAGCGCTCCTCCGTCAAGAACCTCCTCAACGAAGTAGTCACCAACAACGCGCTTGCCCATGAGTCGGCCCTGTAGGTCTGGGAAAACGACGAGCACCGTATCGATGCTTCCATCCTTGATCTCAGCTCTTATTTCATCTGGTGTGAGCATTCCTCGAAGCATTTGAACCCCTTGTTCCCTTTATCTATTCGAGCGGTTTCTATTCGGGCAGCGTCTATTCGAGCGGCTGTTTATTCGGGCGTTACATACGCTGCGGTAATTCCGCCATCTACTACTAGCTGCGCGCCTGTCATGAATGAAGAGTCGTCGCATGCCAGGAATAGGGCTGCCTTCGCGAGTTCCTCCGCTAGCCCAAGTCTGCCCATAGGAACGTGAACCATTCGGCGCGCTTTGCGTTCTGGGTCCGATAGGAGCTCAGCGAGTAAGGGTGTATCTATAGGGCCAGGGCT
>WLHA01000221.1 GCA_009702955.1 Actinomycetota bacterium | reverse complement strand
GGCCGGTCTGCCGAGGTAGCTGGCTACACGTTTACTTACGTTGGCAGTAATCGATCGGTAACAGGCCAGAAGACGACGCTCTCGACGGATATTCGAATCGCTCAAGGCGGGAAGTCGTTGGGTGTTTACGCTCCCTCGGTCTCAACCTTCCCAAACTCGAACCAAGCAATCGGCACGCCATCTGTGCGCACCGGAGTATTGCGAGACATCTATCTCACGCTCGTCTCATCGCCGAACCGAACTGGGCGTGTCACCATAGGCGTGGGCATCAACCCAATGGTTGTCTGGATCTGGTTTGGTGGAGCATTGCTCGCGATCGGAACGATTGGGGCACTTCTTCCCTCTGTTCGCCGCAGACCAGGCTCGAGAGCGGCGCAGGAGGCTGCGGTTGAGGCCCACTCCTCCTCAGGATCATGAAGAGTCGAGTCCGAGTAGTCGCGATCATCACTGCGCTTGTAGTGGCCGCGTTTGCGATAGTTCTCGCTATCAACGTAGGAAGAGACCCCCGCGCTGATGCCAACCGATCGCGCTTGTTAGGGCGCGATGCTCCTGCATTTGATCTCCCGCTCTTGAACGGCGATCGTGTCTCCTCGGAGGCACTTGCTGGCAAGACAATCGTCATCAATTTCTGGAACTCTTGGTGCATCCCGTGTCGCCAGGAGCATCAAGCTCTTGTCGATTGGTGGAGTGCGAATAAAGACGACTCGGCCGTGACAATGCTTGGGATAGTGCGTGAAGATACGAAGAGTGCGACGCAGAACTATGTCGAGGCTGAGGGAGTTACATGGCCGATCGCTATGGACCCAGGCAGTAAGGCCGCTCTTGCATTCGGTACAAGGGGGCAGCCGGAGACGTATGTAATCTCGCCGAGTGGAGTAGTAGTTGCTTCCCAATATGGACCTGTAACAGTTGCAAATATCAACGAGATGGTCGGCGCTGCGCGTCGGGTTGGCTGATTCTTATGGGAGCGAAACCAAGCACACCTGCTGATCGCACGCAGAGTAAGTCTCAGGTACGTATCTCGTGGATAGTTCTCGCTGTAGTGCTTCTTGGTGCATTTGTATTTGCCCTCTGGCCACGCTCCGGGCCTGAATCCGTTGCTTCGCATACTGCGCGCCTCTCGCGCGAGTTTCGCTGTGTGGATTGCGAAGGCCTATCCGTCGCCGAGAGCGCAACTGCATCGGCGCGCGCAGCTAGAGAAGACATCCGCGCTCGAATAGCCGCAGGCGAGTCTGATGCAGAGATTAGGGCTGTATTTATAGACCGCTATGGCGAATCAGTGTTACTGAAGCCGCGTGGTGATGGCATAGGAATAGTTGTCTGGGCCCTCCCGATACTCGTGATCATTCTCGGTGGCGCTGGTCTCGGATTCGCTTTCGCTAAGTGGCGACGCCAACCTCGTTTGGATGCAAGTGAAGCAGATGAATCACTAGTAGCCAAAGAACGTGATGGCAGCAATGGATAACGAGCAGTTTGCCTTAGCCAACGAACGAGATTTTCTTCTTCGTTCACTCAGCGACTTAGATGATGAGCGCGACGCAGGAAACATCGATGCCGAGCAATATGAGATCCTTCATGCGGATTACACGGCTCGATGTGCAGCCGTGCTGCGTGCCATCGCCGGCACTGCTTCTGGTGCTGAATCAAACAAGAGCAGTCAACTCAAGTCACAAGACGAAACTTCAGCACGTCGCCGTCGTTTCGCCGTGTGGGTAGGGGTGGTGGCATTTGCTGTAGTCACGGCTGTGTCTCTCTCCTTTGCGATGGGGGCGCGCCTACCAGGGCAGTTCGTTACAGGGCCAGCGCCGAGCGGCGGAGCGGGTGGGGCATCCCTAGCGGCGCTTGAGGCCGCCGTGGAGAAGAACCCTGGAGATATCGAGGCGCATCGCTCCCTTGCCCGTGCATATTTATCTCAGCAGCGTTATGCCGATGGCCTGAAGGAGTTCGATGAGGTGGTCAAGCTCGCCCCCAACGACACCGAGGCCCATGCATATGGCGGCTGGATTCTGCGCCTAGCCGGGCTGCCAGATGATGGCTTGGTGCGGATAGAGCGGGCCTTGGAGATCGACTCCTCGTACCCGGATGCCCGCTTCTTTAAGGGCATCATCTACCTGCGCGACAAGTCGAATCCAACTGCCGCAATCCCGGAGTTTCAGCTATATCTAGCGGCCGTCCCCGATGGCGGGCAGTCCGCAGCGGTGCGCCAGCTCCTTGCCCAAGCAGTCGCTGCCACGAGCGGTGGCGTATCCTCAACAACAAGCCCATAAAACGGCACGCATTACCTGACCACATCAATTACGAGCACCACAATTACGAGCACCACGAACAAGACCCCAGAGAACCACCACTAACCAACAGGAGCATTAAATGCCACAGCGCCCAGAGCACACCATCGACGAGTCCAAGATCTACCGCACCACGATCACCACCAATAAGGGAACCATCGTGATGGATCTCGACCCGGCGTTGGCGCCTAAGACAGTCAACAACTTCGTTGGCCTTGCTCGCCTTGGTTACTACGACGGCCTTACGTGGCACCGTGTTGTTCCCGGCTTTGTGATCCAGGGTGGCTGCCCAGATGGGCGCGGCACTGGTGGACCTGGATACAAGTTCGAGGACGAGCCTGTAATCGCTGAGTACACACTCGGTGCAGTGGCGATGGCGAACTCCGGCCCGAACACCAATGGCTCTCAGTTCTTCATCACGATCGCCGATCAGACCAAGGGCCTCGCAAAGTCCTACAACCTCTTCGGTTACGTAATCGACGGGATGCCTGTTGCCCTATCAATTACTCAGGGCGACACAATGGAGACCGTGGTAATCGAAGAACTCGATCGCTAAGCCCTAGAGCGCTAAGACCTAGAGCGCTAAGCCCTAGAGCGCTAAGCCCCTGAGAATTGATGGCAGTAACTTCTAGAGAAGCATTAACTGGCTAACCCGAGCCGCTGATAAGGAATCCGATGACTGCAGAACCCGCTGGCCCTACAACACCAATCGAACTCGTTGAGGAGGTATACGGCCGCTTCGCTAGCCGTCTACCTGTCGCTCGTGAACGTTTGGGGAGGCCACTTACCTTCGGCGAGAAAGTCCTACTTGCCCATGCGGACGATGTAACAACCTTGGGTCTAAAGCGCGGCGTCGATTACGGAGACTTCCGTCCGGACCGCGTCGCCATGCAAGATGCAACTGCTCAGATGGCGTTGCTTCAATTTATGCTCGCAAAGCTGCCGCTTACTGCAGTCCCGAGCACTGTTCACTGCGACCACCTGATCCAGGCTCGTGTCGGAGCGAATGCAGACCTTGCGTTCGCTAACGACCAAAACGCAGAGGTCTATACCTTCCTGCGTACTGTCTGCGAGAAGTACGGGATCGGTTTCTGGAAGCCAGGGTCGGGAATCATTCACCAAGTCGTCTTAGAGAACTACGCGTTCCCCGGCGGGATGATGGTAGGCACTGACAGCCACACCCCGAACGCCGGTGGCCTAGGGATGGTTGCCATTGGTGTCGGCGGAGCTGACGCGGTTGATGTGATGGCAGGTTGGCCATTCAATACTCGCCTACCCCAGCACATTGGAGTGCGTCTCACGGGATCGTTCTCAGGCTGGGCATCGGCGAAGGACGTCATCCTCAAGGTCGCTGGGATCCTCACGGTTAAGGGTGGAACCGGCGCAATCGTTGAGTACTTCGGTCCAGGCGCGAGCAGTATCTCTGCCACCGGTAAGGCAACGATCTGCAACATGGGTGCTGAGATTGGTGCAACCTGTTCGCTGTTTGAGTACGACCATCGGATCGGTGCATACCTTCGCGCCACAGGGCGCGATGCAATTGCAGCACTTGCAGATGCCAACGCTGAGATGCTTCGTAACGATCCAGAAGTAAACGCAAGCCCTGAAGATTTCTACGACCAAGTTATCGATATC
>WLHA01000220.1 GCA_009702955.1 Actinomycetota bacterium | reverse complement strand
TCGCCCTGCTCTGCGTTCTTGTAGTACTCGATGCCCTGAACGAGGCTGCTTGCGCAGTTACCTACTCCGGCTATAGCGACTCTAACTTTTCCGTCTTTACTCATGCTGTGGCTGCTCCTAATTCGTTATTGATCTGTCTGGACTTTGCTACTGGCTGGCTTATTGAATCTTGCTGGATGCTATTTTCGGCTTCTTTTGTAGTGTTATTTGCTGATGCGGTCTCTGCTGCTCCGATGCGACGCTCTTCTTCGATGAGTGAGTCAATCCACTCGAGATCGCGTTCGACCGATGCGTTTCGGTGATCTGCAAGGGAACGGGTATATCTGTCGATTGAGATGCCGCTGGCCCCCGTGGATCGCGGCTTGCGCTCGTTGGCCAAGCGCTCGGCGAGCTCAGCCCTGCGTCGCTGTAGCAACTCAACTCGATCATTTGAGGAGAGGTAGCGACAGAAAGAGAGTTGAAGTGCGAAGGTGCGGTCGTCGACGCCGTTTGACGGGTCACGTAGCAACTCGTCGAAGAGGATCTCGCCACGCGCTGTAATGCGATATGCCTTCTTGGTGCGAAGTGAAGGCTTGGTTGAGCGCCTTAAGCGAGCTGTCGCCGCCTCGCCCCGCAGGCTCCCCGTAGAGGGAATTGGAGCAGAGCTTTCGATGCCTGCTCCCTCAACTACCTCAATGGCGCCGCTGCGCTCAAGGCGACGAAGGGCTGGATAGAGCGAGCCAAAGGAGACACCCCAGATAGGCCCGAGCGTCTCCGCTAGGCGCTTCTTAAGCTCGTAGCCGTGGACTGGCTGCTGCTTTAGATTTCCGAGAATTGCGAGTTCGAGCACGTGCGTCCAGTTTCTTTGGGGTTTCATTGGGGTTGGTGTCTTGCGATGTATCGAAACGATACATCGTCGTGCCGCTAAAGCGCCACCCGGGGAGAATATTCTTAGGATTCTTGGGCCCTTACACCGGTAGGATGCCTGCGTGCCGAGTCACGTTGATTACGCCCTAGCGCGCCGAGCCGTCCTCAATGACCTTCGCCGCGGGGTCGTAAAGAGCCTTGATGTCTGCGATGCGCACCCAGAGTTGATGCGTGCGGCTCGCAATGTGGGCACTCCGATGGAGGCTCCCTGCCCTGTCTGCTCAAAGGACTCGCTTCGCCTTGTCTCCTATGTATACGGAGACGGCTTAAAGGACGCAAACGGCCGGTGCCTTACGAAGCGTGGCGAGCTCGAGGGATTAGCCCGCAAGCACGATGAATTTGCTCGCTATGTAGTTGAGGTCTGCCATGAATGCAGGTGGAATCACCTAAAACGCCGTGAACTCCACGGGAAACTCCACCGGGTGCGCCGAGTTAGCTAATAGATGCTCGGCTATTGCCGAGCCTTGTTACTCGATAGGCCCTAGAACCTCAGATGGATAAAGGGTTATGCAGGAGATGCACCAGATCTCTGGGTCCTCTAAAACTCTGCGGGCTGCTGGCGTATCCCAGGCCTCCGGGGTTAGGTAGACCCTAAGAACCCGGACAACTTCGTCGCTTGGCGTGCCGCAGTTTTCACAATCGATGACCCTGCCGATGTTCTCCATGGCCCCAAACTACGCCGTCGCGCTGGACAGAGACCACTAGTGCGGTATTACGCTTATGAAACACGCCGGGAGCATCAATAGCCCTGGACGGATGAAGATCATGGAGGAATACCGATGACCACTCCAACAGGTCAGCGCAGAGCCATTACTGCACCATCAATCCGTGCGCGTAAAGGCCAAGAGCCTCTAGTGATGGTCACTGCCTACGACGCGCCTAGTGCGCGCGTTGTCGATGACGCAGGCGTGGACATGATCCTTGTTGGCGACTCACTCGCGATGGTTGTGCTTGGGTACGACAACACGCTTCAGGTCACGACCGACGATATGGCTCACCACGTTGCTGCCGTTGCGCGCACTAAGCCCCACGCACTCATAGTGGGGGACCTTCCATGGATGAGTTACCACGTGTCGCGCGAAGAGACAGTGCGAAATGCGGCAACCCTCGTGCGCGCCGGTGCCGGTGCTGTGAAGCTAGAGGGAGGTCGCAAGCGCCTAGACGCGATCGGGGCAATTCTCGATTCAGAGATCCCGGTCATGGGGCATCTGGGGCTTACCCCGCAGTCGGTTCACGCCATTGGTGGGTACAAGGTTCAGGGCAAGCAACTAGACGCTGCACGGACAATCGTTGATGACGCCATTGCTCTAGCCGAGGCTGGCTGCTTCGCACTCGTTCTCGAGTGCGTCCCCGATGGCGTTGCTCGAATGGTTACTGACGCTATTGATATTCCGACAATCGGTATCGGCGCAGGTCGCCACTGTGATGGTCAGGTACTCGTGTACCACGACCTTCTTGGGCTTGAGGATCGAAAGCTTCCACGCTTCGTGCGTCGCTACGCAGATATCAAGGGAGAGTCAACGATGGCCGTCGCTATGTTCTGCGACGATGTGCGTGCCGGCTCGTTCCCGTCAAGTGAAGAGACGTATCACATGACAGACCAGATGCCCTCGGAGCTGCACCTCTACTCCGGTGATGATGCATACGCGCGCAACATAGAGGTCCCTGGCTAGAGCGCGATCATCTATATGTGCCATAGACCTATATGTGCCAGAGTCTGGGATCTACATATGGGATCCACCGGTTCAACACGCGTGTCCTTGTTATCCGGTGAGCTAGCAACTTAAGTTCGAGATCTGGATTCATCCGGTGTCTCTTAGATTTGGTGGGGAGCGCCAAGCCCATCTGCGATCAGTTCCCGTCGCTACTTCAATCTTCTCGAGCCTGTATCCGTCATGTGTTTTTTGAAGATGATGGCGTTTACATAGGCGCACAAGGTTCTCAAGGCTTGCCGGGCCGCCCTCAGCGAAGGGTTTGATGTGATCTATCTCTAACCCAAGAGTTACGTCGCAGGTTGGTACCTGGCAGACACGATCGCGCTCCTCAACGGCAGTCCGCAATGGTGCAGGGATTGCGCGCCCCATATGCGCAACCGTCTTGATATCTATCCCATCCATTACAAGCAGCTTTAGGAAGGCTTCACCTAAATACTCTGTTGCAGTAGCCACTGGGATCGGCCCAACTCCAGCGATCTCACAGACCTCGCCATGCTCGGTGTGTCCACGCTTGAGTGCATCAATGTCGATCCGAATATTGATCACTGCGTTAGGGCGGGTTGTTTTCTTGCCGCTCTCGCTCGAGTGCTTGGCGCTCGCTTTTTCGCAGAGCACCATAAGCGCATCAGCCGCGTAGGCCTCTGGTCTCTCATGTTCACCACTCTTACGAGCCGCCTTAAAGATCTCATCCTGTATTGGCTTTAGCGCTGCCATTACTAGCGCACCGTTAGCAGAAGTCATACGCCCTCTTACATTGAACGAACCATCTAGATCAGTCCATGATTTGAAGTAGCGACTCTTGTGAACCTGCCTGTGTCGCTCCGCCTCATCAGTGGCTGAAGCAACGACACGCGAGGTTGCATCACGCAGATCGCGCACTGTTGCATGCCGAGCGAGGTTCAAGAGCTGTGTCTCAGTATTAGGTGCAACGATTGCTCCGCGCGCGACCTCTACAGCCTGAGTGCCAGAGAGCTCACCAGAGCGCAGAGCAGCCTCAGTTACAGGTAGATGATGCAACTGATTAGCAAGCACCACTACCGACTGAGCCTCGTAGTGGGCACAATCTGTCTCGATAGATAGCCACTCCGCAACGCTCTTAGCGCCCTGGCCTTTCCAGCCATTTGTGCGCTCAACCTGGCCGACACCGATAGTGCGTATCGCATCCCCAAGGCGCCGCACCCGCTCCCCGGAGCTCACCAATCGGGCAGCCCGAGCAGCATCGAAGCATTCAACCTCCATTGAGGCAAAGCAGGCCTCGAGCTCTGTTGTGAGTTGATCCAGTCGGTCGAACATATGTTCGA
>WLHA01000022.1 GCA_009702955.1 Actinomycetota bacterium | reverse complement strand
TGATGACTGTACGCGCACTGCCGTAGCGGCGACTATCGCCATCAAGCGGTTCTCAGATCCAGAGTCGCGAATCTCTACACGCGCTGTACCCCAATCGCTACTCACCTGAGTGACGACTGCACTAGCGCGTATCGGGCCTACCTTGCCTAGCGATAGGTAAGTAATAACTAGGTCCATACACTCAAAAAGTTCATTGGACCCTGTAGATGCTTGTACTGCAGAGGACGCGGATTGCGCTCCCAGCGTTGCTACTGCTCCGCCCTGCATAGCCCCGAGCGTGTTGACCACATACTCAGTCATGTCAGTCTCAACTCCACCAACCACATCTGCAATCATGCTTAGGCCAATTGCTTCGTGGATGTGGCCCTCTGCTGCAGCGTCATCCAGGTGACCATCGGACGGTAAGAACGAGTGGGTAGTCGCCTCAGAGGACGAAACCATTATTGGGTTTCCGTCGCGCCTTGGAAGCACAGAGAAACTCATAGTCGCGATACCTAGAGGTGAGCCTTGGTCGGACTCGAGGTCTACTGCTAGCACGATTTTGGATTTTCCTCTGCGCAGAACGCGACCATGCGCAATGACGCGCCTCGCAGATACCGGCCCTGCGAGGTGAAGCGTTAGGTCCGAGGTTGCTATCCAACCTGGGCTTGCAGCGAGAGCCGCTAAGCCTCCAGCTGTTGCATCGGCAAGGGTTGCCAGCGCGCCGATCTCTACGTGCCCAGAGGCAGATCGAAGGTGCGGACCAGCCTCCATTGATGCGGTACTGGTGAAATCGGGGCGATGCTCAACCTCGTAGCGCAGGCTTCTGAGGATGTGTTTCGCCGGGGGATAGCTCGGTGGAGAATCTGTCATTTATTTGCAGGGAGAAATTGTGCAGCCACGTCTGGAACGTAGTGCTGCGTTGACGCGTCGGGTCGCACGTAGCCGCCGTCTTTCTGCCGAGGAGGTAAGGAGACCGAGGGTTCGAATACGTCGTGGTAAGGAATCAAGGATAAGAGGTGGGAGATGCAATTGATACGTGCCCGCTGCTTGTCTTCAGCCTCCACTACCCACCAAGGGCTCTCCTGAGTGTCGGTGTGCACGAACATCGTGTCCTTTGCGCGTGAGTAATCAACCCAGTGAGACCTAGAGGCCAAATCAACAGGGCTGAGTTTCCACCTCTTCAGCGGATCATTCAGGCGCGACTCAAAACGACGCTCCTGCTCCTCGTCGCTTACAGAGAACCAGTATTTGATGAGGATGATTCCGTCGTCGATGAGCATGCGCTCAAAGAGTGGGCACTGTCGAAGAAAAAGTTTGTGTTGCTGGGGAGTACAGAAACCAAATACCTGCTCCACTCCAGCGCGGTTATACCAACTCCGGTCAAAGAGGACGATCTCTCCTCCTGCAGGGAGCTCTTTGATGTAGCGCTGGAAGTACCACTCTGTCTGCTCGCGGTCAGAGGGTTTGGGCAGAGCTGCAATGCGAACTACACGCGGATTCAAGTGCTCTGTAATGCGAGCAATTGTGCCGCCCTTACCGGCAGCGTCTCGTCCCTCGAAGATGACGGCTACACGAGCGCCAGTATCTGTAACCCACTGCTGCATCTTTACGAGTTCAACCTGGAGCCGATACAGCTCCTGCTCGGCAGGCGACATTTTCGATCGGTCTCTCGAGCCATCTTTTGGTTTGTCTTTAGGCATGCCATGGAAACTACTTCGCTCTGTCGTGGTTCTGGAGGGTCTGGGGGCGTGGGAGAATATCTGGGTGCCGATACCGTCTTTGCAAGGCCAACTCCTCGTTGCCTCGCCCGACCTCGATGACCCAAATTTCAAGCGCAGTGTGATTTTGATTCTCGAGCACACCTCTGAGGGGGCGCTTGGAGTAATGCTCAATCGGCGCCTTGGAGTTACGCTCGACGAGGCGGCTACAGGCTGGGGTATCTATGGATCCGAGCCGAGAGTTGTATTCGACGGGGGTCCTGTCCAGCGCGATGCAACTATTGCGCTAGGTCGCCTTCACCATCCATGCGTCGACTCGGACGCCTTCGCTAGCCCAATTATGGGGGATCTCGTCTCAATCGACCTAGATGCGAAGCCTGATTTGGTTGAGGGCCTGCTCGTAGATCTTCGTGTCTTTTTTGGATACGCAGGTTGGTCTGCCGGTCAACTCGATGCCGAGATCCAAGACGGTGGGTGGATCGTTATAGAGGCAGAGCCTTCAGATCCTTGGACCGATGACCCCGACCTTCTCTGGAGATCGGTGCTTTCACGACAAGGCTGGCCGGTTGCGGCCTTCGCTGGTTTTCCGGAGGATCCAGGCCTCAACTGACACAATGTCGGGCATGACAATCAACGAATCGCTCCACAGTGTGAATGGCAACTCAATTGTTGGTCCGTACCCCGATGGGTTCGAGAAGGCAATTTTCGGTATGGGGTGTTTCTGGGGTGCCGAGCGAATTTTCTGGAGCCTTGCAGGTGTGTGGGTAACTGCTGTTGGCTACGCGGGCGGGGACATCGAGAACCCAAGTTACGAGTTGGTCTGCAGCGGACGAACCGGGCACAACGAGGTTGTTCAAGTTGTATTCGACTCGAAGATCATTTCGTATGAATCGCTCCTCGCAATATTCTGGGAGTCTCACGACCCAACGCAGGGAATGCGTCAAGGCAACGATCGTGGCACTCAGTATCGCTCGGGTATTTATTGCTTCGACGAGAGACAGCGGGAATTAGCAGAGGCCTCGCGCCGCGCGTATCAGGTTCCGCTCACAGATGCGGGTTACGGCCCTATAACCACTGAGATTGTTGGTGGAGCAGAGCCGGTGTTCTACTTCGCCGAGGGATACCACCAGCAATACTTAGCTAAGAATCCAAATGGGTACTGCGGAATAGGCGGAACCGGTGTGGCATGCCAGGTCGGCCTCTTTAGCGGACCAAGCGAGCAATAGATCCGCTAACGCGCACAAGTTGGAGCAACCTGGCCAATTAGAGCGGCGTACGCGGCCCGACCAGGTGGCCTTAGGTGAAATCCGTCGTTGTAGAACCAGTCTCCGTGTGCATTGCCGGTTCCATTCCAATCGATGAGTGTCGTATTTGGGAATCTCGGAACGACATCGGCGATGATGGCATTGTTGCTGGCCTCCCATCGACGTGGAACCTTAAGATTTAGAACCACTACGCAGCGAACGTTCTCAAGGGATTTGAGCATCTGGCCGAACCGAGTCGGGTTCATGTCGCCGTTAGTTCCCGTATGAATGATTGTGAGTTCACGCCCTGCCCCTGTTGCGTGAATCTGCTCAACTATGTCGGCGAGCGTCGATGACTGACGGCTAACAGCAGCATTTACAAGGATCCCCGGGAAGACCTGACTCAGCTCTGCAACAGTCCCGAGCATTACTGAGTCACCAACCGCTAGGCGGCTAGGAACATTTGGATCGAGCGGTGGGTATACGACTCCATTGGGGCCTGTGATTCCGGTAGCGCCTGCCGGTCCCGAGACTCCACTCGCCCCGGTAATGCCGGTAATGCCCGAGACTGAGGTTGCTCCAACGATGCCGGAGACACCTGTAATACCTCTGAACTCCTTGGGTGGGAGGGGCTCCTGTGCGCCTGCGAACCCGACTCCAACGACGACCAAGATAATTAAAGATGTTGAAGCAATCGCAGTTGTTCGCTGAACAAGGACTGCACGATTATCTGAGGTGCTCTCGCGCAGTGCGTGCCATGTTCGAGAGAGTGCTCCCTTGCGAATCGGGGTCTCGACAAAACGGAACGACAACTCCGCAATGATCACGGTGAGGGTAAGGCGTAATGCGAGCAGCGCATAACCATGTAGCGGGACATCGAGGTCGGGGCGCGTGATCTGGTAAATCGGCCAATGCCAAATGTATAACGAGTATGAGCGCAGGCCTATCCAGACAAGAGGCTTGAATCCGAGGAGTCTGCGTATGTCTGCTCCAGGGTGAACGGTCGTTGCGATTACGAGCAGCGTCCCAAATCCGAGAAGCAGGAATCCGCCGCTATAAACCCATGCGGCTGAGTCTGATACTCCAAATAAGTACCATCCAACAATCGCTAAACCGACACAGCCCGCAATATTCAGGACTGCTCGACCAGCAAGAGTTACCTTGGGTGTGAGTCTCCAAGGCGGCCAAGCAACAGCTAAAGCCGCTCCGAGCAGGAGCCCCGAGGCTCGAGTATCAGTGCCGTAATAGACGCGGCTTGCGTTGAGCGCATCGCCTGGGAACATCAACCACATTAAGAGTGTGGAGAAGAGTGCACCACCTGCAATAACTCCGAACAATCTTCCTGGGCGATCCCCGAAGAACCTAAAGAGAACTGCGCAAATTATTGGCCAGAGAAGGTAGAACTGCTCCTCAACTGCAAGTGACCAGAGGTGCTTGAGTAGAGGCGGTCTACCGGCTTCAGCAAAATACGATCTGCCGGCAAAGATTTGCCACCAGTTCTGCACATATGTAACAGCACCAAATGTGTCTCCGCGAAGAGTATGTACTTCGTCGGGTAGGAAGAGCACGGAGTACAGACCAACTACACCAAGCATTAGGAATAACGCAGGGAGGAGCCTTCGTGCCCGCCGCAAGTAGAACGAGCCGAGAGCAATGCGGTGCCCGTTGCGCCATTCGGCGAGCAGCAAAGCGGTGATCAGGTATCCGCTGATTACAAAGAAGACCTCGACTCCGAAGAACCCTCCGGGTACCCACGGCACATCTGAGTGATAGAGAAGTACAGAGGTAACGGCAATCGCACGCAGGCCATCGATGCCGGGCTCGTATGGGACCTTGAGGCGGGGGCGCCCCCGAGCAGGGGTATCTCTCTCGCTTGTAGGGGGAATCGAAGGCATGGGTGCGTATTCTCACGCACAGCGAGGGCAGAGTGGTGGCAGTAATCGCGCAATAATCAGTGAGGCCGAGAAGATTCAGAGACCATGCCGAGAATACGCAGAGAATAAGAAACGATCTGGGAGTAACAAGTGAGTCTCGTCAATGTCGAATACCCGCAGGACCGCACTGCTGTGGTGACCCTAAATCGCCCTGAGCGACTCAATGCAATGTCCATTGATCTAGTGATTGAGCTCAACGACGCCTTAAACGCAATCGCAGCCAACAACGAAGTAAGTGTGGTGGTGCTGACGGGCTCGGGGCGCGGATTCTGCTCGGGGCTCGACCTAAAGGATTACGGGATTATTCCAAATATCGATGGGCTCTCGGTGGGTCGGATCGCCCAGCGCTCGATGCGCTATTACTCGCGTTTGATCCCAACAATGAGGCAGATGCCCCAGCCAATTATCTGCGCGGTCAACGGACCAGCATTTGGGGGCGGGATGTGCCTGACGCTGGGCGCAGAGTTACGAATCGCTTCAGAGTCGGCTGAGTTCAACGCCACTGGCATCGTAAACGGACTCACCAGTACCGAACTCGGAGTGAGTTGGCTTCTGCCTAGATTGATCGGCGCAGCCCACTCAAGCGATCTTCTGCTGACAGGGCGACGTATTGGAGCGCAAGAAGCACTTCGCATGGGGCTCGTCTCTCGGGTTGTTGCAGATGAAGATCTGCTCCCGGCGGCGCTCGAGATGGCAGCCGGCATGGCGAAGTTCAGTCCGTACGGTCTCCAGATGACAAAGGAGATCATCTGGGTCAACCTTGAGAACCCGAGCCTTACCGCCGCGATTGAGATTGAGGATCGAAACCAATTAATGCTTGGGTTTACGGAGAATCTCCCTGAGGCCATTCGAGCGTTTGATCAGAATAGAGATCCGATCTATACCGACAACCCGCGCAGGGACCTCTTCAGCTAGTCGTTGAGTGCTCGCTTAGATCGGTCTATTGACGGTCCATTGGCAGCCTCTATTGGCGGTCTATTAACGCCGCGCTCGCCCAAGCCCTTCTTGTGCGACAGTTGCAACGTGGAGCCCGTCAGCTGTGAATACCCGTGCGAACGCGTGGCCTCGAGCATTCGCGATTCCGCTGCCCTCTAAGTCAAAGAGGAGCCATTGGTCTGCGCGCACCGGGCGGTGAAACCAAACCGCATGATCGAGGCTTGCGTTCATCATGGAGTCCCAGTCTCCGGCAAGTGAGTGCGGCAGTAGTGCGACGCCGAGAAGATCTTCATCAGAGAGATAGGCAAGTGCGCATGCGTGGACCATCGGGTCGTCGCCGAGGTCGCCAATTACCTTCAGCCACGATGTAGCGCGCGGTGACGGATCATTGCCGTGGCGCACGAAACGATGATCAAAGAAGAGGTCAGTCGGCATCGACTCGAGGCGATCTGGCGAGGGAGTGGCGTGAGGGAAGAGTCGTGATTGGACGTCCTCGCCGTCCTCGTCGGCCTGGAAGGATGCGATGAGGTTCAGGATCGCCCCACCTGCTTGATATGCAACCACCTGTCGTGTTGTAAACGACTTACCGTCACGCACGCGCTCGACTTCATATAGGACTGTCTCAGTCTCAACGCCAGCACGCACAAAATAAGCGTGGAAGGAATGCACTCGGTGCGAGGCGCTTACGGTTAGCCCAGCCGCGCGTAGCGCCTGCGAGACAACCTGACCTCCATATATCCGACCCCAACCAAGATTTGGGCCGGCCCCGAGAAACGCGTCTGGCTTCACCTGCTCCAACTCGAGGAGAGTGCGCAGGGAGTCAACAGAATGAATGCTTACGCTCATACCTAGAGCCTGCCACGCAGAATGCCCTCTCCCCGAATGCCTCTGTCCTAAATGTCTCTGCCCCGAATGCCTCTTCGCTTAGGGGGTGAGGTCCATGCGAGAATGATGAAATGGGGCTCTGGGTAGGGTGAATATCGATCTCAGTGTGGGCTCGCTAGGTAATGCTCGCCCCGTCGCTGTTGTCACCGCCGCGGTGAGCCGCCACCTCGATCAAGATATTGCGCCGACACTCGCGGCCCTCTCTGATCTTGGAATATCAACACGGGTAGTTGAGTGGGATGACCCGACGGTCGTGTGGAGCGATTTTGCCCTAGCGCTAGTGCGCTCGCCCTGGGATTACTCAACGCGCCTCTCTGAGTATCTCGAGTGGATTGATCGAGTGGATTCTGAATCGACGCTTGTTAATGAGGCAGCAGTGCTTCGCTGGAGTTCAGATAAGCACTATCTGCTTGACCTCGAGAGGGAAGGAGTGCCAATTATCCCGAGCACATTTCTGCATAGTGGAGACCCTGTGGTGCTCTCGAGTGCGGGAGAGTTTGTAGTCAAGCCAAGTGTCTCAGCGGGGTCTCGTGATACACAGCGTTATCGCTCTGGCGAGAGCGACAAGGGAATCCTCCATGCAGAGCGGCTCTTGGCTCAAGGGAGAGATGTACTTATTCAGCCCTATATCGCGAGTGTGGATGAGCGCGGGGAGACGGCTTTGGTCTGTTTCGACGGGGTGGTGAGCCACGCTGTTCGCAAGGGCCCAATCCTCTCGCATGGGTCCGCTATGCGAACGGTCGATGGGCTCTACGCGGTTGAGGACATCTCAACGCGCAACCCCACTAGTGAGGAGGTCCACGTCGCTGCACTAGTAAATGCAGCGATTCCATCTTCTGGGCCGCCCACCTACGTGCGGATAGATCTCGTGCAGGGGGACGGGGGAGAGATTCTCGTGCTCGAGGTCGAGGCTAATGAGCCTTCACTCTTTCTTGACCTTGCACCGGGATCAGCCGAAAAATATGCCGCAGCGATTTCGCGCCGTCTTCGCGAATAGCAAACGCAAGTTTCGCGAGCTGCAAGCTCCTCAGGACTAGCGTGCCCGTATGCCAGCGATCGCCGAAGGCCCGTTACCGAATCTCCTTCTTGCGGGCTTTCCTAAAACCGGTACTACTTCGTTATTCGCGCTCCTTGCTCGCCACCCTGAGATTGGCGGTTCGAGAGTAAAAGAGACTGAGTACTTCTTACCGGCGCGTTATGGCGAGAGCATGGGCCCGCAGAGCGATTACCGAGGCCTCTTTGCTGGAACAGAGCAGTCGCTAGTGCGCATGGAGGCAACACCGGCCTATGCCTATGGCGGTGCACCGTTGCTCGACGCCGTGGAGTCACTTCTCGGAAAGCCAAAGGTGCTGTTTACTATTCGTGAACCCATTGCGCGCCTGCGCTCTTACTACCGAGCACAGCAAGCGCGCCTGCGAATCCCTGTTGAGATGACCTTGGCTGAGTACGTCTCCCTAAGCGCGCCACTAGGGCGTGGAGCGTTGAGCGATCGCTCCCAAGATCCGTTTCTTGGAGTAATTGGGGGCATGTACTCCGAGTTCATTCCCGAATGGTCAAACAAATTTGATGTTCGTGTCGTTGCATTTGAGGATCTGACCTCGAATACTCCAGAGGTCTTAGGAGCGCTCGCGGAGTGGCTAGGAATCGATGCGGCTCCCTTCATCGGGCTCGAGCTGCCTCATGACAATCCCTCTGTGCTCTACAGGCGAAAGAGGCTTCAAAAAGCTGCCTTAGCGATTAACTCGAGTCTTGAGCCGATACTCCGAAAGCACCCCGCAATAAAGACCAAAGCTCGTGCTGCTTATTACCGAGTAAATGGTCGCCCGATGCCTAAAGCCGACGGCGATATCGATTCAGAGGTCTTGGAGCGCTTCAAAGAGGCGAATACATTGCTCGCCAAGCAACTCTCCGAATTGTCGGCGTATAAAATCCCACCTTGGTTGACCGAGTAGTTATTCAATGACGAGCAGCTAGTAGCGAGCAGCTAGCGCCGAGTACAGAGTAATAGGAGCTTGATGACTACTACCTCTAAATCCCTCGCCTCCAAGCAAGACTCTGGGCAGACAGGTAGCAGAGGACTGCGTTTCTGGCTTCCAATCTGCGTCCTAGCTTTAGCCCAGTTTGTAATGGTGCTTGACAGCACTGTGATGGCAGTATCGATCAGCGCAGTAGTAAAAGACCTCGGCACCACAGTCTCGAAGATGCAACTAGCGATTGCATGCTTCAGTCTTGTAATGGCGTCCTTCATGCTTGCTGGAGCCGGCCTAGGTAATCTTTTAGGGAGAAAGCGTGCGTTTGTTATTGGTTTAGTTATCTACGCTTGCGGCTCATTCACAACTGCAATTGCACCGACCTTCACAGTTTTGTTTATTGGTTGGTCTGTACTAGAGGGACTAGGGGCGGTGCTCGTAATTCCTGCTATCGCCGCGCTTACTGCAGCGAACTACAGCGGCAAACAGCGAGCACTCGCCTTTGGAATTATTGGAGGAATCTCGGGCGCAGCTGCTGCTGCAGGCCCGGTTATCGGTGGTTGGGTTACCTCGGCATATTCATGGCGCTACATATTCGCTGCGGAGGTAGTGATCTGCCTCGCAGTGGCAGCCTTGTCCGTATTCATAAAAGAAGGGGAGCGCCCGCCGGCAGGTAGAGGTTTTGATTTCGTAGGGGTTGCACTCTCGGCCGCTGGGTTCGGGCTCATCGTCATCTCGTTAGTGCAGGCGGGTTCCTGGGGATGGGTTATGCCCCGCCAGGCTCCATTCACAGTTCTAGGTTTTTCTCCGACAATCCCAATGGTTGTATTGGGGATCTTCGTGATCTGGATTTTCCTAGGTAGCCAGGCACGCCTCAAGGAGCGCGGCGGCACTCCGCTGCTAGACCCAGG
Organism: Actinomycetota bacterium; assembly: GCA_009702955.1. GTDB lineage: Bacteria > Actinomycetota > Acidimicrobiia > IMCC26256 > IMCC26256 > IMCC26256. Next base: position 1,151 of record WLHA01000022.1, on the reverse strand, counting down.
GTTGCTCCGCATACCCTCGCTAGCCGCCGGCCTCGCGACACTTGGCGTGCAGCAGTTTGTAATTGCTGGGATCTTCTTCGTTCTGCCCCTATACCTTCAGTTTGTATTGGGCCTAGATGCCCTTGACTCTGGGCTCCGAATTCTTCCGCTCTCAGTTGCACTGCTAATAGCTTCATTCTTCGGAGCAGCGCTCTCGTCTCGGTTCTCGGCTCGCAGACTTGTGCGAGTCGGTCTAACGCTTACGATTATTGGCGTGGTGTTCTGCATCGCCTCCATTGATGTGCATCTTCGTTCGAGTTTGTTTGTACTTGCTATGTCGATTACCGGTGCGGGCATCGGTCTCGTCGCTTCGCAGTTGGGCAATGTGACTCAGTCGTCGGTCAAGGTAACGAGGAGCAACGAAGTTGGTGGACTGCAGGGCACTGCCCAGAATCTCGGCGCTTCTTTAGGAACAGCGCTTATCGGAGCGATTCTTCTCTCGGGCCTGAACTCGGCGTTCACGCGAACAGTTGGGGCGAATCCAAAGGTTGAGCCCCAGACCAAAGTGGCCGTAGAGGCTGCATCAAGGACTGGTGTCGCGTTTGTATCAGAGGCCCAGGCTCGGAAAGCCGCCGAGGCGAGCGGGCTGCCGAGTAGCGAGGTCGATGCCGTGGTTGGCGACTACGTAACTGCCCAGATTGATGGCCTTAAGGCAGCGTTAGGAGCGCTTGGGGTACTTGGTTTATTAGGCTTCGCAGCATCTCGTCGGATTCAAAATCACCCCCTAGCCGGTGACGAGACAGATGAGACAGATGAGACAGATGAGACAGACGAGACAGACGAGACAGAGAACGAAGAGATAGTTAAGAACTAACAGGAGCAGAGATGACACAGACAAGCGTCGAACATCCTTTCATCCATGGCGAGTTTGCACCTGTGAGTACGGAAGAGACGCGATCGGATCTCAGTGTCGAGGGCGCTCTGCCTATTGAGCTAAGTGGGCGTTATCTGCGTAACGGACCAAACCCGATTGGCGCCGTTGACGAGCAACGTCACCATTGGTTTCTCGGCCACGGAATGGTGCACGGGATACGTCTCAATGAAGGCCGTGCAGAGTGGTATCGAAACCGATATGTGCGCAGCGCAGAGGTGAGCGACCTTCTAGGGGAGGC
>WLHA01000219.1 GCA_009702955.1 Actinomycetota bacterium | reverse complement strand
GGCTCAAGAGACTTCGAGATAAGAGCGAAGGCCTCCTCTGGATTCGTAACGCGCGCAACTCTCGCCCCGAGTGCCTCGGCTGCTGCCGCAAGTGGCTCTGATAATTCCGACTCCACTACAACGATCTCATCAAATCCGATTGTCGCTGCGAGTTCGCCGATGCGCTGATGCTGAGCGCGACTCTCGTCGCCTAGCTCGTGCATAGCGCCCAGAACTGCGATGCGGCGACCTGCTGGGAGCTGCGCAAAAGTATTGATTGCCGCCTCCATAGCTCTCGGTGAGGCGTTATAGGAATCATTAAGAACAGCGACGCCACCGGCAGTGTGAGACAGCTCCATACGCCAATGCGCAGCGAGGGTGGAGGTGAGACCGAGAGCAACGTCATCAGTTGAGGCACCAAGGTAGAGAGCCGTCGCAGCGGCCATGGCGGCATTCGAGACTTGATGCTCGCCAAGCAGTTGCAGGCGCACCGAATCGAGGCTCCCCCATGGAGTGTGTAGCGAGAAGGTCGGTCGTAACTGCTCGTCTAGCGAGGCGTTAAAGATGCGTACGTCGGAATCTTCTGCGTGCCCGACAGTAATCACGGGCGCCGCGCTTCGCTCCCGAAGGATTGGTGTTGCAGAACACTCCGAGTTCAGAACTGCGAGCCCGTCATTAGGCAACGCAACTAAAAGCTCGCTCAAAACATCGATGATCCCTGCCCGCCCACCGAGATTCTCAGAATGAGCAAGCCCGACATGCGTGATTACACCGATATTTGGCGAAGCTATGTCGCAGAGATAGCGCAGGTCTCCTAGGAATCGCTCCCCCATCTCAAGTATGAGGACCCCGGTTCCTTCTGGTGCATCAAGGATGGTCACTGGTAGTCCAAACTCATTATTGAAGGACGCGGAGTTTGCATGAGATTTAAAACTGCGCGAAACACTTGAGAATATTAGGTCTTTAGTGCTCGTCTTGCCCGCCGAACCGGCGACGGCAACAACATTTGTGTTGGCCATTGAAGCCCTAGCGAATTTCGCTATCTGACCGAGCGCACAAAGAGGGTCCTCGACGAGCACTAGCGGTCCATCAACACCCTCAGGAATACGCGAAACTAGGCATACCACTGCTCCGTGTTCGAGTGCAGCTGAAACGAAATCGTGCCCATCCCTGCCATCGCTAAGCGCTACAAAGCCTGCGCCTGGTCGTTGAACTCGGGAGTCAAAGTCAAACCCGGTCACAGTCGTAGCGGGGTCTACGCCAATAACTTCTCCACCTGAAATTCTGGCGATGTCAGAGACTGTGAGGTTCATATCTCGCCCTTAAGAAGCATGCCGCGCAGAATCTCCTCAGCGACTTCTCCATCGTTGAATTCATGTGTGACTCCCAGGGAAGTCTGCGAAGTTTCGTGCCCCTTTCCTGCGATCACAACTACATCCTCAGACTCTGCAAGCCCAAGTGCCAGCCCGATTGCTCGGCGACGATCTAGGTCAATTTGATATGACGCGAAACTACTGCGAATTCCAAGCTCTACTGCATCTGCGATTGCTTGCGGGTCCTCTGAGCGCGAATTGTCTGAGGTAATAATTGCTATATCGGCGTGTGCACCAGCGGCCGCGCCCATAAGTGGTCGTTTAAGCGAGTCGCGATCTCCACCGCAACCAAATACAACAATCACGCGACCGCCGCGCGCGAACGCTCGCGCATCGCGCAGCACAGTAGCGAGTGCATCAGGGGTGTGAGCAAAGTCAACGATCACAGCAAACTCTTGCCCTGCGTCTACCCTATCGAGCCTTCCTGGTACTCGTTTCAGGTTCGCTAGTCCTTCGAGCGCTGCCTCGAGCGGAATGTCTGCCGAGAACGCTGTAGTAAGAGCGGCTAGCGCATTGGAGACATTGAGCCGGCCAAGCAGGTTTAGATGAACCCGATTCTCCTCGCCGCTTGCGCGTCCAACGATCGTGAAATCTGTCCCTGTCGCTCCAACCACGATGTCGACTGCGGTTACATCCGAATTAGATCCAAGACCGTAGGTAAGCACCGAGACCCCGGCTCCTGTAGCGCGTGTCTCAAGGTCTAGACCGACTGGGTCATCGAGGTTGATTACGGCTCGATTCGTAAATGCTCGGGTGAATAGTCTCGCTTTGGCGGAGAAGTACTCGGACATCGAGCCGTGGAAATCAATATGGTCGTGGCTGAGGTTGGTGAAACAAGCAACTTTAAAGTGTGTTCCATCGACTCTCGACTGCGTTAAAGCGTGGGAGCTCACCTCGAGAGCAACAGTCTCGACGCCTCTATCCCTCATCGTCCCCAGAAGTCGCTGAAGATCAGCGGCCTCAGGAGTGGTAAAGCCAACCGGCAGTTCATCACCATCGATGCGAGCGCCGAGCGTTCCGATCACGCCTGCCCGCTTTCCGGCTGCGGTGGCGATTGACTCCAATAGATACGAGACAGTTGTCTTGCCATTTGTGCCGGTGACGCCCAGCAGATTCATGTCGTCGCTAGGCCGACCCTCGAACACTGCTGCTACTGGGCCGACAGAGCGACGCACCGATCCCACTTGTATCTGCGTAGCGGCGGCCTCAACCTCGCGCTCCACTAATAGAGCAATAGCGCCTCTGCGCACTGCCTCTCCAGCATGGTCATGCCCATCAACAGAGGAGCCGGGAATCGCAGCAAATAGCGCACCAGGCGTCACGCGCCTGCTGTCGTCAACTATCGATCTGACCTCTAGGTTAAGTGGACCTACAACACGGTCTACTTCGATGTCTACGAGGATCTCAGAGAGCTGCACAACTGCACCTACTGCAGAGGCTTTGATTGAGTAGAGCTAGCGCCATGCGAGCGGGATGCTCGACCGGTGGATACGCGTCTGTGCTTACCCTTAGCCGCTTTTGACTTGGCCTGCTTGGAGTCTGAAGCACCTGCATGGGCTTTTATAGGAGCCTTCACGGGCGCACTCGGCGCTCCGATAACCGGCCCGGTTGGCGCGGCGGCAAGACCTGAGACCAGTGGACCTGTCACTGCTTGACTCAATCCCTGAGGGTCTCGAGTTGGGGCAACACCGTTCAAACGAAGTGTCTGAGCCATCACCTGTGAAAAGAGCGGCCCTGACTCAGAGCCACCATAGAAGCCCACATTCCCGGCCTGTCCATCCAATACAACGATTACAGCAAAACGAGGATTCTCAGCAGGGGCGAACCCAACAAACGTTGCCTCTAGTTTCGCCAGAGCAAAACTGTCCGCACCACTACCTGTCTTTTGGCGAGCTGTTCCAGTCTTTCCAGCAACCGTATAACCCGGAACTGCTGCGGTCCCTCCGGTCGCAGGCGATGGAGCCACGACATGGGTCAGCATCTCAGTTACGGCACTCGCCGTCGCCTTCGAGACGACACGCCCGCCGGGCGACGAGACATTCGGGTGGCGTACGCCTTGTGAATCAATACGAGCAGATACCAGTCGAGGGTGAACGATCTTTCCACCGTTCGCGATCGTCATATATGCATCGAGTACCTGCATCGGCGTTGCAGCGAGTCCATAACCAATTGGCTTGGTAAGCATGTCAATCGAACGCCAGTCCTTCGACGCCGCAAGAATCCCTGGGGATTGTGCTGGGAAATCAATCGAAGTCGTTACCCCGTAGCCGAATGCGGACAAAAAGTGGCTCAGACCCTGCTTTCCAAGCATGGCAGCGACCTTGGTGGTGCCCACGTTGGAGGAGCGCGCAAGAATCTCAGTTGCACTCATCGCAGCTGGCATTACGTGGTCGTCGGTAATGGTGAATCCGCTATCTGTCACCGAGCTCGTGATCCCGTCGATCACCGAATCCGAATTGATAATCCCACGCTCAATAGCCCCTGCGAATGTAACGATCTTATTTACAGACCCAGGCGTATAGGTCCAGGTAAGTGGGCGGTTCTGCTCGAGTCCGTCTGCGACGCGCGCCGGCTCGCTCTTCGCTGC
>WLHA01000218.1 GCA_009702955.1 Actinomycetota bacterium | reverse complement strand
TGGGCCTTGTTGCTCGGCGCCGGCATGCTCTTAACCTTTGGTCCTCGTGCGGCGGGTGGAGCGAGAAAGCTCTCTGGCTCGACGAAACATTTTGATGCTCGACATCTAGCGATCAGTCTCGGTGCAGGGGTTTCAGGTGCAGCGATTGCACTGGTAATTGTTGGGGTGCCCATGGTCGCCCTGCTAGCAGGCGCACTTAGCGGTTCGGCGCCTACCTGGGTGCGCAAGGCTTCTCGTAATCGGCTCTTAGAGAGCACGCGATCTGCTTGGCCAGAGGCAATTGAGATGCTTGCTGGTGCAGTGAGAGCAGGGGAGACATTGGTTGCAGCGATCAGCGTGGTGGCAAACCGAGGCCCTGAGGCCCTGCGGCCAGTCTTCGGCGCAGTGGTAGCCGATCAGAGGGTATCGGGCGATCTTCAAGGCGCGCTGAATCGCGTGCTGATCCCGCTTGCGGATACGACTGCAGATCAGGTCCTCGCAACTCTTGGCCTGATCCATAGGGTGGGGGGCCGCGAGGCGGGGAGAGTGCTGCGAACATTCGCAGGATTCCTACGCGATGACCTTGCACTGAGGCGAGAGGTTCAAGCACGCCAGTCGTGGACCAAAGTGGCAGCGCGCGTCGCTATTGCTTCTCCTTGGTTAGTAGTCGTGCTAGTGAGTGCTCGGCCTGAGGGGCGTGCTGCGTACTCAACAGGTGGTGGTGCAGTGATGCTTCTTGTTGGGGCATTAGTAACGATTGTTGGCTATCGAGTGATGGTCATGACCGGTCGAATAGCGGAGCCGAGAAGAAATGTGAATATCTCACTCCCTGCAGAGTTATCGGTGGCGCAATGAGCACTCTGCGCGCAGTCCTAGTAGTTGCATTAGGAGCTGGAGGCATTTGGTTTCTTGTCGCATCAGTGCCCTGGTGGAGATCTGCGCATTTATCAACACGACTCACTCCATATGTGAGCGCCACTCCTATGGGAACCCGTTCGATTTGGTCATGGAGTTCCCTCAGAAACCTTCTCGGCGGCTTCCTCGATCGGCATCTGCCTACAGGAGATCTCGCAACCCGCCTCGCCTCGTTGGGTCGCAGCACAGACATAGTGGCGCAGCGCACAGAGCAGGCTGCTTGGGGCTTGATTGGAATGGCTGGTGGTATAGGTCTATCCGTAGTAGTTGCAGCAACGGGGCGCGGGCTGAGTCCGTTGATGGCTTTGATGTTGATAGTCGTCGGCGGCACAGGTGGGTCCATTGCTTGGGACCGTCGGATAACGCGTGCAGTGCAGAGGCGCAGAGAGGCTGCGGCTGCTGAGTTCCCGATCGTTGCTGACCTTCTATGCCTCGCAGTGACTGCTGGCGAGAGTCTCAGGGGAGGGCTTGCTTTAGTAGCGCAGAGCATCAATGGACCGCTAGCTGAGGAGATCCAGTGGGCTCTGCGCGATGCGCGTTCTGGTAGGACCCTTGCCGCGAGTCTCACCGAGCGTGCAGTTGTATTAGGCGAGCCAGGGTTTGAGCGCTTTGTTCGATCGGTAATTGCAGCAACCGAGAGAGGGGTCGCAATCGCGAGTTCGCTCCAGTCAATGGCTGCTGACGCGCGAGACGTTCAGCGCGTTGCTCTTGTTGAGGCTGCAGGGCGAAAGCAGGTGACCATGCTCATTCCCGTCGTCGGGCTAATTCTGCCTGTAGCGCTTGTATTTGCCTTCTTCCCGGGCATCGTGGCGATCAGGCATTTGACCTAATTACTCAAATCAATATTTACAGCGGTGAGACGCAGAGAGGAGGGCGGCGAAGTTACTTGAAGGGTATTTAGAAGGTAATTAATGGAGATACAAACAAGGAGCGCACGGATGCGAAACGAAATATGTGAGATAGAGACTCCATTTAGTGAAGTTGTTGAATTAGTAGACGCCGAGTTGATGCTCGATGATCCTGAGCGTGGATCGATCCCAGAGTGGGTAATGCTCCTCGTTATGGGCATCGGTGTCGTGCTAGCTCTCTGGGCAATTGTTCAGCCGAGCCTCGGCGATATCGTCACTAATGCTCTGGGTCGCCTGCGGTGACTCGATGCGACTGAGATTCAGCGCTCGGGCTGAGAGCGGCTCGATCCTCGTTGAGTTCCTCGGCTCCGCACTACTGATCATTTTTGCGCTACTTGGTGTGGCGCAGATGTCGATCTGGGTGTGGAGTCGAGGGGTCGTCGTCAATGCAGCGCATGAAGGGGCGCGCGCTGCAGCAGAGGTCGATGCCTCAATTGTGGCTGCCGAGTGGACTACGCGCGCGGTGCTACGCGATGGGCTTGGTACGAAGGGCAATGAGTTCACAATCACGGCGTCACGAAACGGCGGGGTAGTGAGGGTGGAGGTGCGAGGAGAGTCTCCACGAATCATTGACTTTATGCCTTCATTCCCAATTGTTGGCCGCTCGACAGTGCTTGATGAGTCGACGGTATGGCCATGAAGTTGATCGCGAAGCGTGTAGGTCGTGAAGATGGCAGCGCAGTTGTTGAGACTGCGTTTTTAGGCTCACTGATTTTCGGGATAATCATCCAGTCGATTGTTCTCTTTGGGACTCTCCAGCGCGCTGCGTTGGCAACCTCGGCAGCATCGCGTGAAGTTGGGCGTGTAGTTGTGCTCTCGCAAGGAGACCCTGAGGCTGCAATGCGTGCGCGTTACGTAGTCATTGCCGCGGCACGTGATCACGGACTCGGTGATGATGATCTCGCCGTGAGCGTTACTGGCGCGCGCTCAAGGGGCGGCTTCCTGCGAGTTGAGGTGCGCACAAATGTGCGCGTGTTCGGCATCCCTTTGCTAGAGCGATTCATCCCGAGCCCAAGTATTCCTGTTGTAGCTACGCATACGGTGCGCCTTGATAAATATGCGAGCGCTCCATGAAGCGGCTTCGAGGGGAGCATGGTTCTGTGACGGGGATGCTGATCATTGTCCTGTTTATCTCCCTCGGCTTCGGTGGGTTGGCTGTAGACGGGACGCGCCTATTTCTTGCGCGTAGAGATCTGCAGGCCCTTGCCGATTCGGCCGCTCTCGCTGCGGCGTCGTCACTAGACGAGGCGCAGTTTCGAGCAACGGCAGGAGACCAAGTGCGCCTCGAGCCACAGATCGCTCGTTTCGCTGCGGCCGCTGTTGTAGTGACCTCGCCTTGGCCTGCAGATGGTCGCGGGAGTGTGGAGGTGGTGGGTGATCGGGTGACGGTGCATTTAGAGCGGCCGGTGCGCCTGACATTCCTCGGGATTCTCGGGCTCGGATCTCAGGTAATTGGGGCCAAGGCGAGTGCGAGTCCAGCAGTCGGGTGAGCAGGGGTCCAGTTGGTGATGAGATTTATGTACAAATCTAATGAGTTCTTGTACAGTTACGGAATGGCCAAGATTCCAGTATCCGAAGCACGCGAGCGCCTCTCTGAGGTTCTCGATATGTCCGGTAAAGAGGCTGTGTTTCTTGAGCGGTATGGAAAGCCAGCGGCGGTGATCGTTAGTCCCGAGAGGTACCAGGCACTTCTTGATGCATATGAAGAGGCAGAGGATGTTCAGGCGTTTGATGACGCGATCGCCGAAGAAGGAGAGAACATTCCGTGGACCCAGGTCAAGGCTGATTTGGGCTGGTCCTGAATTGTGCTGGTCCTAAATTGGGCTGGTCTTGAATTGGGCTGGTCTTGAATTGGGCTGGTCTTGAGTTGTGCTGGTCTTGAGTCTCTACCGAGTTGAGTTTCGCCCGGCCGCGCTTAGAGCACTTAGGCGTATAGATAAGGCAACTCAACCTCGCCTGCATGGTGCGATAGCGCTGCTCGCTGCAGATCCGCGCCCCCCGGCCTCGCGCCAGTTACGCGGGCGCCCGGCCTATCGGCTGCGCGTTGGCGATTATCGAATCATCTACACAATCGATGACGGGGTCTTGCTGGTCGTTGTGATCACGCTTGGGCATCGGCGGGACGTTTATGAGTAGCGATT
>WLHA01000217.1 GCA_009702955.1 Actinomycetota bacterium | reverse complement strand
CGCCCATCTGGGCAGCCACCCTGGATCACAAAGCCGGGAACAACACGGTGCCACGTAAGGCCGTCGTAGTAACCAAGGCGAGCAAGGCCAACGAAGTTGTTGACTGTCTTAGGCGCCAACGCTGGGTCGAGATCCATCACGATGGTTCCCTTATTGGTGGTGATCGTTGTGCGGTAGATCTTGGACTCGTCGATGGTGTGCTCTGGGCGCTGTGGCATTTAATGCTCCTGTTGGTTAATGGTGGTTCTCTGGGGTCTTGTTCGTGGTGCTCGTAATTGTGGTGCTCGTAATTGTGGTGGTCATATTGATGTGGTCAGGTAATGCGTGCCGATTTATGGGCTTGTTGTTGAGGATACGCCACCGCTCGTGGCAGCGACTGCTTGGGCAAGGAGTTGGCGCACGGCTGCGGACTGCCCACCATCGGGGACGGCCGCTAGATATAGCTGAAACTCCGGGATTGCGGCAGAGGGGTTCGACTTGTCGCGCAGGTAGATGATGCCCTTAAAGAAGCGGGCATCCGGGTAGGAGGAGTCGATCTCCAAGGCCCGCTCAATACGCACCAAGCCGTCATCCGGTAACCCAGCTAGGCGCAGAATCCATCCGCCATATGCGTGGGCCTCTGTGTCGTTAGGAGCCAGTTTGACCACCTCATCGAACTCCTTTAGGCCATCGGCATAACGCTGCTGCGATAAATATGCACGGGCAAGGGACCGATGCGCCTCAATATCTCCAGGGTTCTTCTCCACGGCGGCCTCAAGCGCTGCTAGGGATGCCCCACCCGCTCCGCCGCGCGGCGCTGGGCCGGTAACGAACTGCCCTGGGAGACGCGCCCCCATCGCAAAGGAGAGAGATACAGCCGTGACTACAGCAAATGCCACCACCCCTACCCACACGACGAAACGACGGCGACGTGCTGAAGTTTCGTCTTGTGACTTGAGTTGGCTGCTCCTCTTTGCTCCAGCGCCAGAACCAGTACCAGCGATGGCACGCAGCACTACTGCGCAGCGAGCCGTGTAATCCGCATGGAGGATCGCATATTGCTCCGCATCGATATTTCCTGCGTCGCGCTCATCATCTAGGTCGCTAAGTGAACGAAGAAGAAAATCTCGTTCGTTGGCTAAGGCAAACTGCTCGTTATCCATTGCTGCCATCACGTTCTTTGGCTACTAGTGATTCATCTGCTTCACTTGCATCCAAACGAGGTTGGCGTCGCCACCTAGCGAAAGCGAAGCCGAGACCAGCGCCACCGAGAATGACTAGGAGTATCGGGAGGGCCCAGACAACTATTCCTATGCCATCACCGCGCGGCTTCAGCAATACTGATTCTCCATATCGGTCTATAAATACAGCTCTAATCTCTGCATCAGACTCGCCATCTGTTATTCGAGCGCGGATGTCTTCCCTAGCTGCGCGTGCCGATGCAGTTGCGCTCTCGGCGACGGATAGGCCTTCGCAATCCACACAGCGAAACTCGCGCGAGAGGCGCGCAGTATGCGAAGCAACGGATTCAGGCCCGGAGCGCGGCCAGAGGGCAAATACAAATGCACCAAGAAGGACGACAGCGAGAACTATCCACGATATTCGTACTCGTGATTTGCTCTGGGTGCGGTCAGTAGGTGCACTTGATCTCGACTCCATAAAAATCAGCCAACCCGACGCGCAGCGCCGACCATCTCGTTGATATTTGCAACAGTTACAGGTCCATATTGAGAAGCAACTACTACTCCACTCGGCGAGATTACATACGTCTCCGGCTGTCCTCTTGTACCGAATGCAAGAGCGGCCTTACTTCCTGGGTCCATCGCTATCGGCCATGTAACTCCCTCAGCATCGACATAGTTCTGTGTCGCGCTCTTCGTATCTTCACGTACTATCCCAAGCATTGTCACGGCCGAGTCGTCTTTATTCGCACTCCACCAATCGACAAGAGCTTGATGCTCTTGGCGACATGGGATGCACCAAGAGTTCCAGAAATTTATGACGATTGTCTTGCCAGCAAGTGCCTCCGAGGAGACCCGATCGCCGTTTAAGAGCGGGAGATCATACGCAGGAGCGTCTCGCCCTAACAAGCGTGATCGGTTCGCATCAGCGCGGGGGTCTCTTCCTACATTGATAGCAAGAACTATCGCAAACGCGGCCACTACAACTGCCGTGATAATCGCAATTACGCGGACTCGACTCTTCATGATCCTGAGGAGGAGTGGGCCTCAACCGCAGCCTCCTGCGCCGCTCTCGAGCCTGGTCTGCGGCGAACAGAGGGAAGAAGTGCCCCAATCGTTCCGATCGCGAGCAATGCTCCACCGAACCAGATCCAGACAACCATTGGGTTGATGCCCACGCCTATGGTCACACGCCCAGTTCGGTTCGGCGATGAGACGAGCGTGAGGTAGATGTCTCGCAATACTCCTGTGCGCACAGATGGCGTGCCGATTGCTTGGTTCGAGTTTGGGAAGGTTGAGACCGAGGGAGCGTAGACACCCAACGACTTCCCGCCTTGAGCGATTCGAATATCCGTCGAGAGCGTCGTCTTCTGGCCTGTTACCGATCGATTACTGCCAACGTAAGTAAACGTGTAGCCAGCTACCTCGGCAGACCGGCCTTTCGCAAGGCGAATCTCCTGCTTTGTTCCAAAGGTGTGGGACCCTGCGATCGCTACAGCGATAAGAACAACCCCAACATGCACAGTGAGTCCGCCATAACGGCGTGGATTTCCAGCGAGGGTGCGCCCAGTTGCGCGCATCCACCCAATCTTGTCAGCGCTGCGACGCGACTTAACCGCCATAAACGTCTCACGCTTAATCGCGGCAATAGCAAATGCGCCTAGCCCGAATGCAAGTGCTGTTGGGAGCGACCGATCAAGGAAGATCAGCGTAAGAACCATCACCGAGGTTCCGACCCACGCAGGAAGAAGGAGTCGCCGCTTGAGCACATCCCCACTTGCCGCGCGCCACGGCAGCGCAGGTGCGACCGCCATAAGAAATAGGAGGGCGAGACCAAGAGGAACCGTCATGCGGTTGAAGTAGGGCTCGCCTACAGATAGCTGCTTTCCTTGGATTGCCTCCGCTATTAGAGGGAAGACCGTCCCAAGAAGAACAACGAAAGCAAAGGCAACGAAGAGCAGGTTATTGCCTAGGAATGCAGCCTCTCTAGAGAGCATCGAGTCGATGCGCCCGGGAGCTCGCAGGCGATCGCCTCGCCATGCGATGAGAGCGAGACCCGAGCCAGCACATAGTCCGAGGAAGACGAGAAGCCAGACCCCAATCGATGACTGCGAGAACGCGTGAACGGAGTTAACGACACCTGAGCGCGTCAGGAATGTTCCGAGAATCGTGAGGCAGAAGGTTGCTATTACTAATGAAAGGTTCCAGACGCGCAGCATTGCTCGGCGCTCCTGAACCATTACTGAATGAATAAACGCCGTTGCTGTGAGCCATGGGAGCAGCGAAGCGTTCTCAACCGGGTCCCAAGCCCAGTAACCACCCCAGCCAAGGACTTCGTAAGACCACCAAGCGCCGAGAATGATTCCGACAGAGAGAAACCCCCAAGCAATCAGCGTTGTTCGGCGTGTATCCGCAAGCCACCCCTCACCGATGCTCCCAGTAATTAGCGAGGACATAGCAAACGCAAACGGAACTGTGAAGCCCACGTACCCGAGATAGAGCATCGGTGGGTGAAACGCCATAAGGGGGTGGTTCTGAAGGAGCGGGTTTGGGCCTCGCCCATCAAGCGGCGCGCCACCGGCAACAAGGCGGAATGGATTCGCGGGGCCAAGCACTAGCAAGAAGAAGAAGAGAGCAACCCCGAGCATCACAATCGTTGCCCAAATAACAAGCGGCTCTGATGCGCGTTTACGGAAGTGGCGAACCGTTACCCCGATGTAGCCCGAGAGTATTAGAACCCAGAGGAGTATCGATCCAGCCAGAGCCGACCAGAGACCCGTAATCGT